>JAYVUE010000325.1:0-3411 GCA_043788195.1 Chitinophagaceae bacterium | reverse complement strand
TACCGATAGTACGTTATTTTGCGAATTTTATGATGTAACAGAAAAAGGGAACTGGGAAGGTAAAAATATACTAAGAACCTTGAAAAACAGCGAAGATTTTGCTGCAGAAAAAGGAATATCGACAAACAAGCTTGAATCTGTATTCCAGCATTGTCTTAAAAAATTATTACATCAAAGGGATCAGCGCATACGTCCAATTACAGATGATAAGATATTATTGGGGTGGAATGCACTGATGGTTACAGCACTTTGTAAAGCTTCGGCTGCATTAAATGAGGTAACTTATTGTAGCTGGCTGAAGAAACAATGGATTTTATCTTACAAAAATTCAGAAAAAGCAATGATGATTATGAATGTTGGCATACCTATAAAAACGGGGCTGCAAAATATCCTGCATTTTTAGATGATTATGCATACCTGATTCAGGCCTGTATTCAATTACAGGAAATAACCTCCCATCCTGGCTATTTATATACGGCAAAAGCAATAACAACATATAGTATTAAAAATTTTGCTGATGAGATTTCCGGTTATTTTTTCTTCACCCATAAAGACCAGCAGGATATTGTACTACGAAAAAAAGAAGTGTATGATGGAGCTGTTCCTTCCGGAAATAGTGTTATGGCAGAAAATTTAATATACCTCTCTGTAATATTTGATAACAGCAGTTGGCAACGGCTGGCTGATGAAATGTTGCAAACCCTGGCTAAGGGTATTATAGGCCACCCAACTTCTTTTGGAATATGGGCATCTTTATTACAAAAATATGCGTTTGGTATAAATGAAGTAGTAATATGCGGCCCTGAATTTATAACAAAGCGTAATGTGTTATTGCAGCAATATCTACCGGGAAAAATTCTACAAGCTACTTTAACAGAAAATCGTAATTTCCCGATGTTGAATGGGAAAAAACCAGGAAAAGAAACGCTGATTTTTCTGTGCAGGCAATATAGCTGCAAGGAACCCGTTAACAGTATTGAGAAACTAATAGGACAGATTGAGGCGCAGGGCAAAGTTTAAAGCAGTATCACAATAATTGGTTTTTTTCTTCGTTTATGATTTTCGGGACTATTATTTTATTCAAAAATTTTAATCCGGGAAACGATCAAAATGAAGTTAATTCAAAATAATCGTTACATTTGCTCATCACCCTCAAAGTTAAAAACAATGAAGAACAGGTTGTTCTACATGATAGCAGTTATTGCTATCACATCTACTTCAATAAGCTGTAAGATGCTTGGCGGAAAAAATAAATCCGGCGGGTCTCTTCCCAACGATGGTCAACTGCATGGTGTTGCCCCGGCCTCCAGATGGAGTTTACCAAAACCACCCGGAATGGTGTACATCAATCCAGGTACTTTTCATATGGGACCAAGCGACGAGGATGTCAGCTATGCTTTTACAGCCCGTAACAAGCAGGTTTCTATTAGTGGCTTTTGGATGGATGCTACCGAAATTACCAATAACGAATATCGCCAGTTTACCAATTGGGTAAGAGATTCTATCGCAGGCCATTTAATGGGCTACGAAAAGCAAGGCGCAGATGGTAATACTTTATTAGACTGGAAAAAAATCAAGACCATTAAGTGGGGTGATAAAGCAACATTAGAAAAAATTGATGCTGTCATTGTTACTCCGGATAACCGCATTTTTGGTAAAAAAGAAATTGATGCAAATAAAATGGAGTATCAATCAGAAACCTTTGATTACAAAGCTGCAGCAATGAACAGGGATCCAAATGTTCCCCGTTCTAAGTTTATCATTAAAAAAGCTATTAAAATATATCCTGACACGCTTTGCTGGATAAGAGATTTCTCTTATGCTTACAATGAACCCATGTCAAAACAATATTATAGCCACCCTGCTTTTGGAAACTATCCTGTAGTAGGCGTAAACTGGAAACAGGCTACTGCATTTTGCGAATGGAGAACCCATTACCTGAATTCTTTTCTTGAAGGCAAAAAAAGGAATGCAGAATCTGATTTCCGTTTACCAACAGAAGCACAATGGGAATATGCTGCAAGGGGCGGAAGATCTCAGGCGGCTTATCCATGGGGCGGTTATTATTTAAGAAACAAAAAAGGCTGTTTATTAGCTAATTTTAAACCAGGTCGTGGTAATTATCCCGAAGATGGCGGTTTATATACTGTTAGAGCTGACGCATACTGGCCAAATGATTTTGGTTTATACAATATGGCAGGTAATGTAGCAGAATGGACATCTTCTTTATATTATGAAGGTGCTTATAATTTTCAACATGATTTAAACCCGGATATCAGATACAACGCTAAAGAAACAGACAAACCACGTGACAAGCGTAAAGTATTACGTGGTGGCAGCTGGAAAGATGTGGGCGCATTATTAAGATGCGGTACACGTAACTACGAATACCAGGATACAGCAAAATCCTATATCGGATTCCGTTGTGTGATTGATTTGCCACCAGCACCAAAAAAGGGCAAAAAATAAAACATTTCCAAAATTAAAAACTTATTGAGACTGCCCGTAATATTATAATTGCGGGCATGTCGTTAACTTTTGTGTAATTCAAACTAAAATAAACCCCCAGTTAAAACTTTAAAATTCTAAAAGTCATGGCTAAGTACAAAAAAAGAACCTTTTTAACAGTAATTGATGTACTGGTAAGTGCAGGTGCGGCAGTAATTATTTTTGCAGCATGGGCAAAATTAACTCACCAGTCTTATGCAGATAAAATGCTTACAATTGGTATGTGGACCGAGACCGGTATCTTCTTAATTTATGCTGCTATCGAATGGTTAAAGCCAAAACATCATGAAGAAGATGACGATATTCCTGAAGTAGCAACATCAGGTAACCCGTTATTATCAATGGATAAAATGATGCAGGATGCGGAAATAAACCCATCTAACCTTAAAAAATTAGGCGAAAGTTTTAATAAACTACAGGGAGCTGTAACAAATATTGCTGATGTAAGCGATGTGGTTAAAAATACCAGTGACTTTGGTGCAAAAACAAAAGAAGCAACTGTGGCTATAGGAAGTATGAGTGCTGCTTTTACAGCAAGTGCCAATTCCATGTCTTCATTTAACAATGCTTCCGAGTCTGCAAAAGGTTTTCATGAGCAGGTACAGGGTTTAACCAAAAATTTAAGTTCTTTAAATACCATTTACGAAATGGAATTGAAAGAAGCCAATAACCATTTGAAATCGTTAAACAATTTCTACGGTAAATTAAACGAAGCAAGTGCAACAATGATGGCAAGTGTGGATGATGCCACTAAAGCAAAAGAGCAAATTGGTGCATTGGCAAATAACCTTGGTAAATTAAACTCGGTATATGGCAATATGCTAAGTGCAATGCAGGGCAGATAAAATAAAAAAGGTTGATGGTTGAAAGTTAAAGGTTACCGGGTGCTAAACCCCTAAACTT
>JAYVUE010000324.1:0-14223 GCA_043788195.1 Chitinophagaceae bacterium | reverse complement strand
AAAATAAGTGGCGCTTTCTTTACCACCGGAAGTTTCAAAGCGGCATTTTTGTGAGATGGATAAATGAGAGAAGGTAATTACCGACACAATGATAACAAGTCTTTTCATGCAGTATGTTTTTTGCTGTTAAGAACTTTGCCAAAGTTTTAAACTTTGGCAAAGTTGGAGTAAAAGTAAATTATTTAATGATCACAAAAGATTGGTTGATCAGTTCATTACTATTTACAATCTTGATCAGGTAATTGCCTACAGGTAATTTAGATACATCAAGATCAATATTATTTTGTCCCTTTGCTAAAGTAAGTTGACAAACTACCCGTCCTGTGATATCATCAACTTGTAGCTGGCTGCTTTGTGACAAGCCCTTTTGTAATTTTATAGTTAAACCCCCCTTTGTTGGATTGGGGTAAACCAGGGCATTCGAAAAATTATTATTGTTATGTACCAATACTGTTTTACTATAAGTGTACCTGCCATCAATGTCAATCATTTTCAGTCTGTAATAAATGACATTTCCATCGGGTAAATTATTATCTGTAAAAGTATAGTTGGCCAGGTTCCTTCCAATCACTTCTCCGGCTTTATAAAAATCTGTTCCATTAACACTTCTTTCAATTTCAAATAATTTAAAATTGGTTTCAAAAGTGGCGTACCATTTCAATAATACCGACTCATTATTTTTTTGTGCAGTAAAATCAATAATGGTAATTGGCAATGCGCCTGTACATTGCCACACTAATGCAACATATTCCGGGTGATCAATGTAAGGATTACGATTATTTTGTTGGGTAAATATCAGGTCATTTCTGTTGATTTCCTTAGCATCTACCGGATCAAGGTTATGCCAGTTGTACATCATTGTTAAATACGATAATTGAAAAGACGGGTATAGACCACCGTTAGTTGCACCATCTGCAACAATACTTAATCCTGTTGCTCCGTTTAATGAAACCCAGTTAGAAATGTTGCTTTGATATCTTGTTAATACATAAAAATAGCCCCGGGCTAAATCGCCTTTAAATGCATTATATGGTTCAAAAGATGCGGCTGCAGTTACACCCGGAAAATTAGAAGGCCCTATCTTATCCAATACCGGATTAGGTGGCATTGGATAAACAGGAAAAGCCCCGGGTATTGGGAATTGGTAAGTTGAAGATCCTGTTGTTGAGTAAGGTATGTTGCCCCTGTTGCTATTTATTTTAGAATCTGTTGGCCTCACTACAAAGAGATCTGCTTCTGTTGGTTGCTGATAGGAAGAACCCGATAATTTGAACCAACTTCTTGGAAATGTATGTTCCTTGTTCCAGCAGACACCTTCAACTCCCGGAGTAGCCCCACCTACACAAAACCCACCGTTGGGATTTTGCGCTGATGTAAAAGTAAAAGGTTCTGGCCCCGTTGGATTATTGGAATATATATCCCAGATAATTGAACTTAAACCATTATCACTGCGAATGGTATCAACTATTGGCATTTGAATATCATCTATTGTGCTGTAAGACAAACTGATTTGCCCAGTTGTAATAATATTGCTTAATGCAGTTTTTAAATTCTGACAAGTTAAACCAGTGGCACCATTATAATAACCGGCCGGGGGGCCACCGGTAGTTGTAGTTGCATTTCCGTTAAGGCTTGTGGTATTATAAAAAGGCTCTCCGTTGCAAGTTCCATTTGCCGAAAAAACAAATACATAATAAATAGTAGAATTATTAAGACCAGTGATAAAAAATGTATTTGATGTGGTATATGATACAATCTTATCCGGGCCAATAATTTGTCCTGAAGTATATATTGTTCCATTGACAGGAGTAAATGATAAAGAAGAATTTGAGCTATACACTACCAGGTAATTGTTAGCCGTTGGTTCTGTTACAAATGACCCGACAATATATGATCCACCTACAGTTAAGGATAAGCCGGTTGGTGGTAAAACTGGTGTTGTACAACCTGCTAAAGGTAAAGTGGTTGAAGTTCCTGTAAGAGGATTAACAGTTAAATAATTTGGTCCTGCAGAACAGGAAATATTATTAAAGGCAAACACAAAATAAAAATATTGTGTGTTTGCAATTAAACCATTGTCAGTAAACAGAACAGTAGCACCTGATTCAACAACAAAAGCATTTCCTAATGCCTGTCCGATCGTATATGAAGTGCCATCAGCGGGTAAAACAGTAAGTGAAACGGAAGTGCTTCTTAACACTATATAACCATCAGCAACCGGAACAGCAGCAATAAATGATCCTGAAATTGAATTTACAGCCGGGGTAAGATTAATACTTGAAGGCTGTGCAATAGGTTGGGTACATGGTGGTGATGTTTCTGCAATAGTAATATCGTCAACGGCTAACCGATCCCTTGAACCTGCACTTCCGGCCGATTCCCAATAGATCCACCTGACCTGTACTTCGGGCTGATTTTCTGCAGCAGCAGGTAATAGTTCAGCAAAACTTTGCGAATGATTAACGGCTTGACCTGTGCTGCTATATGTACTGGTTGTGCCTACATCTGTAAAATTTCCTGTTGTGCCAACCCTGTATTGTAAGGCCACACTGTTATCACGTGATGCCTGCTGAAGCATAAGGCGTACTGTCCATTGTACCTGAATATTTGTTTTTCCTGATGTATTAATTGAAATGATCCAGGCCCCGGCAGCCTGGCTGCCAGAGGATAGAATACTAATCCCACTCGAAACTTCATCTTTCCATCCACCTGCACCAGAAGTAGCAGTATTAGGAAGATCTGCATTGCCTGGTAAAAGGGTTCGTGTAATTGGCAGCGTAGCAAATTTATGCACTGCAACCCCGGCAGGCAAAGTAGTTCCACTTCCTGCTACCAACGTAAAAGGCAGGGTTTGTACAGCTGGATTAGTTTGTGCAAAAGAACAAAGTACCGACACTAAACCTGCAATTATAAGTATGTACTTTTTGATCATTAAATATTAAAATAAGGGGGAAACAAATGTATTCATTTGTCATGGAGTTATTCGATTTATGACAAAAAAAATCCGCCAATATAAATTTAGCGGACTCTCAACTTTTTAAGTTCAAATATTATTTTGCCTGGGCATTCACTCTGCGGGCCAGCTTGCTTTTTAAATTAGCTGCTTTGTTTTTATGGATCGTACCACGCTTAGCCAGTTTATCTATCATTGAAGTCACTTTTGGAAATTGTTCTGTAGCAACAGTTTTATCACTTGCTTTCAGATCACGGATCGCATTACGGGTTGTTTTGCCATAGTAGCGGTTACGCTCATTACGTTTTGCACTTTGACGTACATCTTTTTTCGTTGCTGAATGGTTTGCCATTTAAATCTATTTTTTGGGCTGCAAAGATAAGGAATGGTAATTAATAATTGATATTTAATAATTAATAATTTTACTTTGTGACAAAAAAATTTTTCATGATAAATCGTTGGGCTTTACTGATTTTACACCTTATCTCACTTGTTCTACTTGGTTTTGGGTGGGTTTTGGATATATTACATATTGACATTTCAACTCACTTTATTGTTGATTTTAACCTGTTCAATGAAAAAAGAAGTGTATTAGGAACCCTGGAGAGTTTATGGACAGGCAGTAATTACTGGCCATTTTTCCTCATCTTCTTGTTTGGAATAATTGTTCCATTGATCAAATCTGCTATCCTTTTCTATTTATTACTGGCAAGGGATCCTAAAGATAAATGGCAACGCTTTGCAAGTGCCATCAGCAAATGGGCAATGGCAGATGTTTTTGCGATCAGCATATTAGTTGCATTCCTTGGTGCCAATGCAATGAAAAACACAACTGCCTCTCTTGAACCCGGTTTTTATTATTTCTTGGGATATGTTTTATTAAGCGGCATGATAGCATTTCTCATCGGCCGAATGCTTGAAAATGGCAAAACTTACAATGCATAATTAACCGATATTTGCAGCCCGGTCTGACGGCCTCCGTCTGACCGGAATTTCAATAGCACACCACAGCTAAGTACATAAAATAATTTTTGAATTTACAATGAAGGATTTTCAATATATCACCAATGCCCATCCAGGTTATATCGAAGGTTTGTATAATGATTTTGTAAAGGACCCCAATAGTGTAGAAGCTGAAATGCGTAAATTTTTTGAGGGATTTGATTTTGCAGTTACCACTCATGCTGCTTCAACTCTACTTAATGGAAATGCCGTTGCTGCTAATACAAACATGCATACTTCGACTCCGCTCAGTACTGAATTTGCAGTTTATCAGTTAATACAGGCGTACAGAAAAAAAGGACATTTGATTGCTAAAACAAATCCTATCAGGGAAAGAAAAGAAAGACATGCAAACCTTTCTCTGGATACTTTTGGATTGAATGAGGCAGACCTGTTAACAATTTTTGAAGCTGGCGCATTTGTAGGCTTGGGTAAAACATCGTTGCAAAATATTGTTACTCTTTTACAAAAATGCTATGCCACACATGTAGGCGTTGAGATCAGTTCTTTAAACGATCAGGAAAAAATTGAATGGCTTACTAAAGCAGTTGAGACTACATTATTACAACCTATTGCACTTCAGCAAAAGAAAAGAATTTTACAAAAACTGAATGAAGGCGTAATGTTTGAAAAATTTTTGCAAACAAAATACGTTGGCCAAAAACGATTTTCATTGGAGGGTGGAGAAACCACTATTGCTGCACTTGATGCTATAATCAATATGGCATCATCAAATAATGTAGAAGAAGTTGTGATCGGTATGGCACATAGAGGAAGATTGAATATACTGGCCAATATAATGGGTAAAACCTATGAACAGATTTTTAGTGAGTTTGAAGGTACTGCTACGCCTGATACTACAATGGGTAGCGGTGATGTAAAATATCATTTGGGTTTTGGCAGTGATGTGGAAACTGCCAACGGAAACAGGATTCATTTAAAACTTTGTCCTAATCCTTCACATCTTGAAGCCGTGGATCCGGTAGTAATTGGCTTTGCACGAAGCAAAGCAGATGTTTTATATAACAGTGATTATGATAAAATACTTCCTGTATTAATTCATGGTGATGCTTCTGTTGCCGGCCAGGGAGTAGTGTATGAGGTTTTACAAATGAGTGGGTTGGAAGGATATTACACAGGTGGTACCATTCATTTTGTAATTAATAATCAAATTGGTTTTACAACAGATTTTGATGATGCCCGAACTGCTGACTATTGCACATCCGTTGCTGCAATGGTGCAGGCGCCGGTGTTACATGTTAATGGAGATGATGCAGAAGCTGTTGTAAAAGCCTGTGAAATTGCCACAATGTACCGCCAGCATTTCAACAGTGATATTTTTATTGACATGGTTTGCTATCGCAAACACGGACATAACGAGGGCGATGAGCCGAAGTTTACTCAACCACAATTGTACGCATTGATCGAAAGGCACCTGAATCCCAGGGAAGTGTATACTCAATTTTTGATGGAAAATGGTGAAGCCGATGCCCAGACTTTGGCTAAAGAAATGGAACAACAATTTTTAGACAACTTGCAGGAACGCCTGGACGAAGTAAAACAAAATCCATTACCCTATACTTATCAGCCTCCTGAATTAGTTTGGAAAAGTTTACGCAGGGCCAGGCCCGAAGATTTTGATATGTCTCCCGTTACTGCAATCAGTGATGAACAATTTAAATTATTGTTTGAAGGACTAATGAAATGGCCTGCAGATTTTAAACCTTTGCGTAAAGTTGAAAAACTGATCACAGACAAAATAAAATTATTTGCCGACGAAAAGAAAGTGGATTGGGCAACCGGTGAGTTAATGGCTTACGGAAGTTTACTGATTGAAGGAAAAGATGTTCGTATGAGTGGCCAGGACGTAAAGAGGGGAACCTTCAGCCATCGGCATGCAACATTGCGTGACGAAACCAATAATGAATCTTACAACCGCCTGGATCATTTTACTCAAATGCAATCGCCATTTCGTATTTATAATTCTTTATTGAGTGAATATGCAGTGTTGGGTTTTGAATATGGTTATTCCATGGCCAACCCTAATGCTTTAGTGTTATGGGAAGCTCAATTCGGTGATTTTTGTAATGGCGCACAAACAATGATCGATCAGTTTATTGCTGCAGCAGAAACCAAATGGCAGCGGATGAATGGCGTTGTGATGCTATTACCCCATGGATACGAAGGCCAGGGACCCGAGCACAGCAGTGCCAGAATGGAACGCTTTTTACAAATGTGTGCTGAACAAAATATGGTGGTGACCAATATTACAACAGCTGCTAATTTTTTCCATGCTTTACGCAGGCAGCTGGCATGGCCTTTCCGAAAACCGCTCATTAATTTTTCACCAAAGGCAAATCTTCGTCACCCCGGTAGTTATAGTTTAATGAACGAATTTACCAGTGGTGGATTCAAAGAACTTATTGATGATGTAACTATTAAAAATGCAGCCGAAGTAAAAAAAATATTGTTGTGCAGTGGTAAAATGTATTTCGACCTGGCAGAGCGCCAACAAAAAGAAAACAAAACTGATATTGCTGTCATTCGGTTAGAGCAGATCCACCCTTTACCACAAAAACAACTGGATGAATTATATAAAAAATATAATAAAGCCATCTGGTACTGGGTACAGGAAGAACCTTTGAATATGGGTGCGGCTACCTACTTAAGAATGAATGTAAAAAATATTAATTTCTATATTATCAGCAGAAAACCAAGTGCTTCAACTGCTACGGGGTATGCTAAGATACATTTGCAGGAACAGGCGCAGATCATTGATACGGCGTTTACAATTTAATAAGGGGATCGCAGATTTTTTTGCTTTGCAAAAAATTTGAGTAAAAAACGTTGATCAGAAGAGGTTAATAACGGAAATGAATGAGGTTGAAATAATTGGAAGAATTTATTTTTGTTTTGCAAAAATGAATGTGCCCCCAATGGAAGATTACAAATATTCAATTCTGACTGGTAAGATAATTGGTTGTGCGATGAAAGTGCATAGAGTTATGGGGCAAGGTTATCCGGAAGCGATTTATTTGCGATGTTTGGTAATAGAGTTAACGAATGCAGGATTAAAATATAGAAAGGAAGTGAGTAAAGGTATTTTTTATGAAGACATAAACGTGGGTTCCAGGAGAATGGATCTGTTGGTTGAGGAATTGGTAATTGTAGAAGCAAAGGCAAGGAGTCAACTGGAACCACGGGATTATAACCAGGTACTTAATTATTTAAGGATATTTAATTTTGAAGTTAGCTTGTTATTAAATTTTGGAAATACAAGTTTACAATACAAGCGTTTCGCAAACACCCGATGACGTAGTCATCACAATCAGCGAAATCCATAAATCATTTTAAATCAGCGATTAAAAATATCATCATCAGTTTATGTTTAATTCTCTCTCAGAAAAATTAGAATCAGCCTTTAAAAACATCAAAGGCCAGGCACGTATTACCGACCTGAATATTGCCAATACAGTTAAAGATATCCGGCGTGCATTGGTGGATGCCGATGTGAATTATAAAATAGCCAAAGAATTTACTGATAGGATCAGGGAAAAAGCACTTGGTGAAAAAGTGTTGACGGCGGTAAGTCCGGGACAGTTGATGGTTAAAATTGTGCAGGATGAACTGACTGAATTAATGGGCGGTACAGAAAGTGAATTTAACATTACCGGTAATCCCGCGATTATATTAGTTGCCGGATTACAGGGTAGTGGTAAAACAACTTTCAGTGGTAAACTGGCTAATTATCTTAAAATAAAAAAAGGTAAATCACCCTTACTGGTAGCCGCAGATATTTACAGGCCGGCGGCGATAGATCAATTGGAAGTGCTGGGTGCCCAGATAGGTGTTGATGTTTTTGCCGAACGTGAAAATAAAGATGCAGTTTCCATTGTGCAAAATGCAATTGCAGCAGCCAAGTCAAAAAATAAAAATGTTATCATCATTGATACGGCCGGCCGTTTGGCCGTGGATGAAGTGATGATGACGGAAGTGGCTAATATTAAATCTGCTGTTAACCCCCAGGAAATTTTATTTGTTGTGGATAGTATGACAGGGCAGGATGCTGTAAACACTGCAGCAGCTTTTAATGAACGACTGGATTTTAGCGGTGTGGTGTTAACCAAACTGGATGGAGATACCAGGGGTGGTGCTGCATTGTCTATTAAGTACACAGTAAATAAACCCATTAAGTTTGCCAGCAGTGGTGAAAAGATGGAAACCCTGGATGTATTTTATCCAGAGCGGATGGCGCAGCGGATATTGGGTATGGGTGATATAGTAAGCCTGGTAGAAAAAGCACAGGAACAATTCGACGAAAAAGAAGCCGCCAGGCTTGAAAAGAAAATACGAAAAAACCAATTTGATTTTGAAGATTTTAAAACACAATTGCAGCAGATAAAAAAAATGGGTAACCTTAAAGATCTTATGGGAATGATACCCGGCGTGGGCAAACAAATAAAGGATGTAGATGTAAATGATGATTCTTTTAAAGGCATTGAAGCCATGATCAATAGTATGACTTTATTGGAAAGAAGAAATCCCGATATCATTAATCCGGGCCGTAAGGCACGTATTGCAAAAGGAGCCGGGAAGGATATAGCTGAATTGAATGCCTTTTTAAAACAATTTGAGCAAATGAAGAGTATGATGAAGACAATGAATAAGTTACCAATGGGCAAAATGCCGGGGATGATGGGGAAACGTTAATTTTTTTGATCCCTTAATAGTTGGCAGGTTTGATTAAATTTATTTTATACCTGCAGCATGCAAATGATTTTTAAAATTCCTTTTAAATTGTCACCCAAACAATGATATAATTATATTTAATGGTTAGTTTTTGAATAATTTATTTTCCGCCCAGTTAACTTTACAAATTATTATACTATATTGTATTTAATATACAAATAGCCAACTTTCTGAGAGAGGCCTTATTATCAAGGACAAATTTTCCCGTAATTCAATATCCATTAAACCAACTGTTCAATCATGTAAATTTCTCTTTTTATTATTAATGTGATCCAC
The DNA here is from genome assembly GCA_043788195.1 of Chitinophagaceae bacterium. Taxonomy (GTDB): domain Bacteria; phylum Bacteroidota; class Bacteroidia; order Chitinophagales; family Chitinophagaceae; genus Ferruginibacter. The sequence continues at coordinate 5,243 of JAYVUE010000324.1, read as the reverse complement.
TTTATGATTACACGTAACTGATATTAAAACACAAAGCATAAATTTTTTTTATGAAAAATATTATTATTCAGGGTATTAAAAGAGAACAATTCTCTGCCGAAGAAATTGAAGCTGCAAAAGGAAGCAGTTTACAAATAAAAGAATCGATCATCTTTAGTTCTTCAAGAGGTATTTCTGAGCAACATACTGTAACTATTGAAAAAACAGATTTGCTGGAATTTGTTTTTGATGATAATACTACCTGGATGGGCAGTGCTGATATAATTCACGACATTTTTCCAAATGCAGCAAAACAAAGTCGTGGTAAAGACGATGCATTTACAATTCCTATGTATCTGGAAACTGATGAAAGTAACAGGGGCTTATTTGGGGATATAGCGTTGAAAATATTAAATGTATTTGCTAAAAAAGCAGTTGCCGGTAAAGTAATTGATATTGCAGCCAGCCTGGAAAAAAAATTACTCGAAGGCCAGGTTGGCATTTATGCAATTGATGGGAATTTTAAACTCAAAAAATCAAAAATAACTGAAACAAAAAAACCTTCTCTCTTATTCATTCATGGTACCAATTCTTCAACAGCTGGTTCATTTGCCGAAATAAAAAATGCTGACTTGTGGAAATTCATGCAGGATATCTATAAGGAAAATATTTTTGGCTTGCAACATGAAACAATGACCAAAAGTCCCATTCAAAATGTGATCAGCATTTTTAAAGAGTTGCCTGTTGAAGGTGTTTTACATATAATCACCCATTCAAGAGGCGGCCTGGTTGGCGATGTACTGGCCCGTTTTTGTAATGGTAATAAAGGGTTTACTCCGGCTGAAATTGCTTACCTGGAAAAAACAAACCGCCAAACAGATGTTGATGATATTAAAACATTGCAAAAAATTTCAGCCGAAAAAAATATTTTCATCGAAAAATATATACGGGTAGCCTGTCCGGCATATGGGACTACCATTTTATCAAAACGGCTTGATCATTTTTTAAACATCAGTTTTAACCTGATCGGTTTGTTGGGCGGTGGTGTTGCTGGCCTGGTTGTATCAGAATTTAAAGAACTGATCTCAGCTGCTGTTGATACAAAGAACGACCCCAACCAACTGCCCGGCCTTGAGGCCATGAATCCAGATTCTGCTTTTTTAAAGATCCTGAATAGCCAGGAGAATAATATTAACAGCCCATTATCGGTCATCTCTGGTAACTGTGGTATAAAATTAAATTTAAAAGCCCTGCTTATTATTGCCAGTAAGTTATTTTACATGAGAGATAATGACCTTGTGGTTGATACAAAATCAATGTATTGTGGTACAAAAAGAGAAAAAGGAATTCAGTATTTTTTTGATGAAGGTCCTGATGTGGACCATATGCATTATTTTAAAAATAAAAACACACAGGATGCTTTATTTGCCGCATTAAAAGCAACAGGTATTATTCCGGGCTTTACAAATTATAAATTATCCGATGCAGAGGCACAAGGCAGGGATGTATCAAGAGGTTTAGATGGCGGTGAAATTTTTACTGATAAAGTTTCGGGCAATAAGCCAATAGTTATTTTGTTGCCTGGTATTATGGGTTCTAACCTGGAAAATAACGGAAAAAAGATCTGGATAAATTATATACGATTTTTGGTAGGTGAATTAACAAGGCTGGATATCTCAAAACAGCATATATCAGCAACCTCTTTGATAAAAACTTCGTATAAAAAACTGGTTGACTATTTAAAAGATAAGTATGATGTAGTAACCTTTCCGTTTGATTGGCGGCTTCCTATGGCAGATGCCGCGGCATTATTAAAAGATTGTATCGAAAATAATCTAAAATATAAACAACCCATAAAAATTGTTGCTCACTCCATGGGTGGCGTTGTAACCAGGGATTTTATTATTAACCATCCGGCCAACTGGAAAAAATTAAATGCATCTAAAGATTTTAAATTGTTATTGCTTGGTGCACCATTGGGTGGGTCATATCGTATACCTTATGTATTAGCGGGTAAAGATTCTATCATCAATCAATTAAGTAAAATAGACCTGATACATACAAAGAAAGAATTATTGGATATGTTCAGAAAATATCCGGGTTTACTTGGTTTATTGCCCATTTCCAAAACACCTCATGATTTTGCAGATATTAAAACCTGGGAAGAAATGAAAAAGGCTTCCTTATTCAACTGGAGTATACCTGATATAAATGACCTCAGATTTTTTGGCACCTATAGGGATAAGGTATTGCAACAGATGAATTCCATTGAAATGGAAAATATCATTTATATAGCAGGTAAAGATGATGCTACAGTTTTTGATTATGAAATTAACGAAGCCCTTCCGGATGAAAAAATTGTTTTTAAAAGCACACGTGAAGGCGATCAATCTGTAACATGGGAAACAGGGATACCCATGAATATTAATAAAGAAAATGGATTATATTTTGTTGATGTATCGCATGGGGGCCTTGCTAACGAGCCAGATATGTTTAAAGGAATTTCCGAATTACTTGCCACAGGCAAAACCGAATTAATGAGTAAAAACAAACCTGTTTTAAGAGAAATCAACAGAGAATTTAATACAGTTGAAGAAGAGGTTTATGATATAAGTGAAGAAAACACGGAAAATGTACTTCTTGGAATTAAAACAAAACCCAGGGTAATAGAAAAAGGTAAAATGCCGGTAAAGGTCAGTGTCAGTAATGGCGATTTGTTTTACAGTAAGTATCCTGTTTTAGTTGGTCATTTTTTAACTGATGGTATTACAAGTGCCGAAGCAGTAATTAATAACAATTTAGATAATGTACTCAGGGAATGGCATCGCCTTAATTTATACCCCGGTGCTATTGGAACAAGCGAAGTGTTTATTAATTATAGAAATGAATTTAATGGCACAATAGTTATTGGGCTTGGAGCTCCGGGCAGGCTCAGTGCTTTTCAGTTGGTTAAATCAGTTGAACAGGGTGCAATAAAATATATGCTGGAATTAAAAAAAGTGGGTAATAATAATGCAAAAAATGAGTCACCAAGGGAAACAGGTATCTCTGTTCTTTTGATCGGGTGTGGATATGGAGGCCTTTCCATTGATAGTTCAATTCATGCAATTTTACAGGGAATACAAAATGCAAATAATAAAATAGAATCACTCAGCCTGCAGGGCTTAAATACAATTGAAAGGATTGAGTTTGTAGAGTTATTTGAAGACAGGTGTCTTCAATGTATGCTTGTATTAAATAAGATTGAAGCTGAAAAAGATAATAATCTGAATATACAGTTGACTAAAAATCAGCCTAAAAAATTATTAGGTTCCCGTACCCGTATTCCTTTGGAAACCGGAGGCGACTGGTGGAATAGGATATCCGTTTCAATACACAAAGAAGAAATTAAAGAAACCGGGCAAACAGTATCGTCTTTACGTTTTTTAAGCAGTACCGGAAGTGCAAGGGAGGAACAGCGTGACCTGCAATCCAGTCCGGTGATCCTGAATAAACTGATCGATGAAATGTCAACAAAAAATAAATGGAATGAAGGGTTGTCAAAAACTGTTTTCGAATTATTAATACCCAATGATTTTAAAGACAATGTAAAAAAACAATCCAATACCATGTGGGTATTAGATACTGCTGCAGCTGCATATCCCTGGGAATTGCTCCGCGACGGAGAAAGCAATGCTGCACCGATCTGTTGTAACACAGGTATGATTCGTCAGTTACAAACAGACAAATATCGCTTAAACATAAATGCTGCTTCGGGCATTAAGGCCCTGGTCATTGGAGACCCTAACCTTGACGGTTATAAGTTTGCCCAACAGCTACCTGGTGCCCTGGCAGAAGCAAACCTGGTTGCCGGTCTATTAGATGCTCATGGTTATGAAATGCCGAATAACTGTTTCCGGAAATCATCATCTCAAATTGTGGAAGCAGTTTTTGATGGAGAATACAGGATCATGCATTTGGCAGGCCATGGTATATTTAATGAAAAAACTCCTGATGAGTCAGGTATGCTGATCGGTAATAATGTATTCTTAAGTACAAGGGAAATTTGCCAGATGAGTAAGGTTCCTGACCTGGTTTTTGTAAACTGTTGCTTCCTTGGAAAAATGGATTTAATGGCTGAAGAAACCTTTATTAACCGGTATAAACTGGCTGCCAATATAGGTACACAGTTAATTATGAATGGTGTAAAAGTTGTTATTGCAGCAGGTTGGGCAGTGGATGATATAGCGGCCCTGGATTTTGCGAAAATTTTTTACGAAGCAATGTTAAACGGCGAAGAATTTGGTAAAGCAATTACTAAAGCCAGATCATATACTTACAACGAGATGATAAAAACGGGTAAAAAAAATAATACCTGGGGTGCCTATCAATGTTATGGCGATCCGTTTTTTAAATTAACCAATATACCCAAGCCTTTTGCTACGCAAGATAAAAAGGGCCCCGGCGAACCATGGTATAAATTTTTTATTGCCCAGGAAGCAGAGATAGCATTAAATAATATCATAAACAGGGCAGATACCAGATCTTATACAGCACAAAGACTCGAAAATGATCTTAAAGAAATAATAAAAGCAATTGATAAAGCCGGCATCCGCAACGCTTCAATAACAGAAAAAGAAGCAATGGCCTATATAGAAATCAATGACTATGAAAATGCGATTGATAAATTTAAAAGCCTCCTGAATATCGAACAAGCAGTATTTACAGTAAAAGCACTGGAAAAGTATTGTAACATAAGGGCCAAGTTATGTGTGAAGAACTGGCAGGATGGTAAAAATAAAAAAGATCAGATCAAAGAAATTAACAGCGTTATTAAAGATCTCAACAGGTTGAACGATATCAGTGAAACTGCCGAACGCCTGAGTTTAATGGGCAGCACTTACAAACGTAAGGCAATGATTGTTGCAACAAAAAATGAAAAATTAATTGCCCTGTTAAAAGCAGCTAACTATTACAAAAAAGCCGATTCAAAGGCACTCAATACATATAAGGCATATACACAAATAAACTTGATAGAGATAGAAAACATACTTTTTCTTGCAGTAACTAATAATAGGATTACTGCAAAAGCAAATCAAGCCAAGGCGGTCTCATTAAAATCTGCTAAGGAAAAGATGGCCTTGATTAAAAACAGTGAATCAAAACCGGAAATTGATATGGATTTTTGGGATGAGATCAGCGTTGCCAATGCAAGCCTTTGTATATGGTTGCTGGAAGGAAAAAATACACCTGGTATGACAGAAAAAAAGGTTGTAGAAACCTAT
>JAYVUE010000323.1:0-8957 GCA_043788195.1 Chitinophagaceae bacterium | reverse complement strand
GCCCAGTATAATCGCACCAACAGAAATAGCTAATCCGGCAGATATAAATAAGTTTTTCAGTTTTTTTTCTTTTATACATTTTATTATAAAAGGGATGGTCATAAAAAAAGCCATTAATAAAGTGTAATAAACTATTTGCTGGTGAAGCTGGTTTAATAACAGTACCCCGGAAGTGAGTAATAACGCAGCACCAAGCCAGTATTTTTGTTTAAAAATTAATTGTAAGCCAGCCAATACTACAGGGGTATAGGCCATAGATAAAAGTTTGGTATCATGCCCGCCGGCAATTAATACCGGGTTGTATGAGCAATAAGCATATGCTATACCACCCAATATACTTATCCAGGGATTGATACCAATAACAATACATAGAATATAAAAACAAAGTGCTACTATAAAAAGATAAAATACAGGTTTTGGAAATCCCAACGTTAAAATATCATGAACATAACGAAGGGTGATATAAACAGGTTTTTTGGGCCCAAAAGCAATTTGATAGGTTGGCATACCACTCATCATGCTATTAGTCCATTTTGGGAAGTATCCATATTTTTCATTGAATTCAAAAGATTGCTGTGCCATAGCTTTCCATTGAACTACATCATTTTGTTGTACAGCTTTTCCTTCAAGTGCGGGTTTGGTTAAAAAAATAGAAAGTAATAAAAAAAATATCACTGCGACCAAATGGGGGAGTAACTGTTTGAAATTAATATTTTTCATATAATGATTTTGCTTCGGCAAAATAATGCTAAAAAAATTAAATAATAGAAGTTAATGACTAATTACCTTATTAAAACCGGAACTTAACCAAATAAAAAAAGCCACAGTTTATGTGGCTTTTGAATATTGTAAGAATATTATTAATTACCCATTCCCTGTTGTGCATTTTGCATATTTTCCATTTCTCCCTTCAGATTTTTTCTTTTAAATAATGACACATCAATTTTTCCAAACCTCCAGTTAAAGTTCAGGCGAACCATTTGAGGATCCCTGCGGCGTTCATTATCCTGAATAAAAGTTTGCGATTCGGAGTGGGTTGCATAAATTTTTGAACGAAACACATCGCTGAATTGAAGGGTTAATGATGCTGCATTATTTTTTAGGAATTCTTTTTTTATTGCAAAATCTACACCAAATACAGGTTTAATATATCCCTGTGAGCTGGGCTGTGACCCTCCGCCAAACATTCCGCCCATTCCGCCCCGGTTACCACCACCGCCCGGTGCAACTAATGTTTTAGCTGTATAGTCGCCTGATAATTGTATTGAAAAATTCTTAGGTAATTTAAAGTTGTTATTGATCTTTGCAAACCAGCTGAATTGCGAACTGGTAGTACCACCAGCAATATTTCCGGCTTCAATAGTAGAATTAAAGAGATTAAGATTTGTAGTCAGGTCCCACCATTTAAAAAATTTATTTTTACCTGTTAATTCCAGCCCGTAAGTATAACTTCTGTTGGCATTGGCATAACTGTTAATGTAAACACTGTCTGTTTTAGCAGGATTAGGATTGATCTCCCTGTTTTGAATACGCGTAATTAAATTGGTTGTATGACGGAAATAAGCAGAAGCTAAAAATGTATTACCCGTTTTATATTGATTGGAATAAGAAAATTCAAGCAGGTTGGTAAATTCCGGTATCAGGTTAGGATTTCCTCTTGATAAATTTAATGAATCCGAGTAATCAACAAAAGGTATCAGCTGAAAAAAGTTAGGCCTGTTTATTTTCCTGGAGTAATTCAACTGAAGATCTTGTTTATCTGTTAACTTATAAGTTGCAAAGGCGCTTGGAAAAATACTGAAAGGAAAAGAGTTGCTGAATTTTTTATTCTGACTGATCAGGTTACCCCTGTACTCCGAACTTTCCAATCGTATTCCTAATTGATAAGTGAATTTTTTAAGCTGATGTGCAAAAGTGGTATAGGCAGCATAAACGTTATCAACGAATTTATAATTATTACTTAATGAAGCGATCAGTGAGTCTTTACCTGAAAATGTTTTTACATAATTATCATTAAAACTGGTAAAGCTTCTGAAAGCTGCCCTAACCCCCATTTCTATTTTAATTTTAGTAGTTACAGGGTTTGCAAAATCAGATTGTACAGTAAAGAACTGGGTTGTACCTCCTCCTTGAGAACGCTCGGTGATCATCGGCGTTTTAGGATTGTTTGTAAGAAAAAAATATTGCGTATTAAAGTCACCGATATTATCGTTTTTACTGTAATTATAATTTGCATCAGCAGTTAATTCTTTGTTGGCTTTTGCAAAATTGTGTTTAAAACTCAGGGTAGAACCATAATTATAAAAATTACCAAGGTTTTTAGTTGTTCTTGACCCCCTGTCACTTATAGTAGTTAAAGTTTTTACAGTATCCCTGTAAATATTGATGATATCATCTGTTTTAAACTGGCCCCTAACTATATTTCCACCAACAGTTATGGTATTCCTGTTATCAATAAAATAATCCATACCTAGCCGGCCAAATGCAAAAAACCCCTGATTAATTGGTTTGTTATTTTGTTTTAGAAAAGCTTGTGAACTTGTAAGGTAATCTGTACGGCTACTCGAAACATTGCTGATCGATTTTCTCATACCGAATTGGGCGGCAGCAAAAAAATTCACTTTACTCTGCTTAAGATTAAAATCGCCACCGAGGCTTGGTCTTGCCCTATAATCAATTCCTGCACGTATATTTCCATTATAGCCTGACTTACGGTTTTTCTTAAGCACAATATTTAAGATGCCTGCGCCACCACCACTAGCATCAAATTTTGCCGAAGGGTTGGTAATGATCTCAACACTTGCAATAGCATCTGCCGGAATTTGGTCAAGGGTTAGGGTAGAAGGTCTTCCATCTACAAATATTTGTGGAGTGGCATTACGTAAGCTCACATTGCCGTCAATGTCTACATTTACTGAGGGTACATTTTTCATTACATCAATAGCGGTACCGCCAATACTGGTAAGGTTTTTTTCTACATTAAATATCTTACGGTCGATGCCCATCGTAAGCATAGGTTTTTCACCAACAACCGTTACATTTTGCAGCTGCTGCGCATCAATTTCCATTTTAATATTACCCAGGTCTTTATCAACACCACTGAGCATACTACTGAAGTCTCCGGTTTTGGCAGCCGCCATATTCAATTCAAAATTTACTTTTTGTTCAATTGTTTTATAGCCTATTGCTGTGATCTTAAGTTTATAGGAAGCCATTATATTGAGGTTTTCTAAACTGAATTCCCCTTTTTTTGTTGTCAGCATTCCGCCAACGATAACATCTTTCCTTTTTTTACTAACGCTATCAAATTTATTTTGGATAAGTTGTATAGATGCAGCCGATAATGGTTTGCCTGTTGCAGTTTCAAGCAGTTTGCCATAAAAGTGTCCCATGTTCATATTTTGTCCGCCCATTTGCGAACGGTTTCCTCCGGGCATTTGTGCAAATGCGACAGAAAATGAGAAGGTAAATCCGGCGACTAAAAATAATTTAAATACTTTCATTAATTATAGATTGTTTACTGTAATACAGTTAAGTTTAAATTTGGTTGCAAATTACCGACAGAAATTCCAATAAAACTAAATCTTACATGATGAGCGGCAGTATAACGTGGAGAGCAGCATTCCTCTTCCTTTACATTTCAAGGCTAATTCAACCATTATTATGATATAAACCGGATTTAATCCTTTAAAAATGTCATGTAAATTCAAAGTTGAGGTGATATTTAAAATGATGTTAAGAATTGGCAGGATTTTTTTATAGAAATTTTCAGGGATCCGGGGGAAAATATCATCATAAAAAAATGTTGTATTATCAATTAACAAAAAAACAGATCATTGTTATTTTAAATGATAAAATACAGGTTAAATTTTTTAGGTCATAAAGGCAAAAACTATAAAAAAATGTTGTTCAAAATGTAATTTTGAAGGGCAACTGTTTTTCTTTATTTTTGCCACTCTTAAATGGTAGCCATAGCTCAGTTGGTTAGAGCATCAGATTGTGATTCTGAGGGTCGTGGGTTCGAGCCCCATTGGTTACCCAGCAACAGCGGATCTTGACAATAGTTGAGATCCGTTTTTTTGTATCATAATTCATTTGGTGAGAGCATCCCGATAGCAATCGGGAGGGTAGTGGGTTCGAGCCCCATTGGTTACCCAAAAAAATTCCTGGCATAACTACCGGGAATTTTTTTCTAAAATGCTTGTTAGATCATACCATTCATCATTTGATTTTTCCAAATAAGTGGTTTAACAAAACATTATTCACTTTGCTACGTTTAGAATTAATTAAAATGAGCCTTTTTACATTATTTTTACAGTATGCAAAAAATTGCAAAACTTATGATCAGTAAAAAATTTCTCCCGGTTATCCTGGTGCTTATCGCCGCCAGCCTGTTTTTGGCATTTCAAACACAGGGAAAATCAGATAATGATAATCCCAAATCAAAATACACTAAAGTATTGCGTAATGTAGGCATGATACTGGAGCAGAAACATTATAGCCCACGAAAAATTGATGACAATTTTTCTAAAATAGTATTAAAGAAGTTTACAGAAGAGCTGGATAATGATAAGAACACTTTTTTAGCAAGTGATTTAGATGGGTTCAAAAAATATGAGAATAAAATTGACGATGAAATACATGGTACAGAACTGGAATCTTTTTTTTATATCAATGATATTTATATAAAACGCCTTAATGAGGCATCTTTTATATTCAAAGATCTGTTGGCAAAGCCATTTGAATTTAATAAAGACGAGTCGGTAATTCTTGATCAGGAAAAATTAAATTTTCCAAAAACAGATGCGGAAAGAAAAGAGAATTGGAGAAAGCGCTTAAAATACCTGACCCTGGCAAAATATGTTGATCTTCAACTTGACAGGGAAAAAAATAAAGATAAAAAAGATTATAAAGCAAGCCCCGATTCTACTCTTGAAAGAGAGGCAAGAGATGCTATAAGGAAACAGATGGAACGTTATTTTTCTACCAAAAAAACGCATGAAACCATTGATGAGAACTTCTCCACATTTGTTAATGCAATAACCAATGCAATGGATCCTCATACCACTTATTTTCCACCAATTGATAAACGTTCATTTGATGAATCCATGCGGGGTAGTTTTTTTGGAATAGGTGCACAATTGAAAGAAGATGATGGCAAAATAAAGATCGGTAGCCTGATCACAGGAATGCCTGCACAAAAAAACGGCGAGTTAAGAATTGATGATGAAATAATAAAGATTGGCCAGGGGAATGCTGAGCCTGTAGATGTAACGGGTTATGCTGTTAATGATGCAGTAAAACTTATACGTGGGGCTGAAATAGGTTCTGAGGTAAGGTTAACGATCAGAAGGATGGATGGAACTATAAAGGTAATTTCATTATTGAGAGATGAAATTAAACTGGAAGATACATTTGTTAAAAGCGCCATTATCAACGGCGACCATAAAATAGGCTATATCTTTTTGCCTGAATTTTATGTAAATTTTGATGATCCCAGCAAACCAAAATGTTCAGATGATGTTGCCAGGGAGATACAAAAATTAAAGGCAGAAAATGTTGAAGGAATTATTATCGATCTCCGGGGTAATGGAGGCGGATCTTTACCCGAGGTGATAAAAATGGTAGGGTTATTTATTGAAGACGGCCCGGTATGCCAGGTTAAAGGAAGGGATGAAAAACCAAATCAATTAAAAGATAAGGACACAACTGTTTTATACACCGGCCCGTTAACAGTAATGGTTGATGAATTTAGTGCCAGTGCTTCAGAAATTTTTGCTGCTGCTATTCAGGATTATAAAAGAGGTATTATTGTTGGCAGTTCATCTACCTATGGCAAAGGTACGGTACAGCGTAATATTCCATTAAATCCGGAAAGCGAAAACCCGCTTTTTGCCAATAGAAAAACTGAAAACCTTGGTTTTATAAAGTTAACCCTTCAAAAATTCTATCGTATCAATGGCGGAGCAACTCAAATAAAAGGGGTAACACCGGATATTATTTTACCAGACAGAATGGAATATTTAAAATTCCGTGAAAAAGACAACACATCATCTTTGCCATGGGATGAAATTTCAAAAGCAGATTACAAACCCTGGACCAGTAGCATAAGTAATGATGCTGTGGTACGGTTAACTTATGATCAAATTGGACAAAATACCACTTTTAGTAAAATAAAAAACAGCATTGGCTGGCTGGAAAAATATAGCGATAAAGAGTATTCTTTGAATATGATTAAGTACAAAGACGAACAGAAAAAATTAAAAGACACTTATAAGGAGCTTGATGAACTGTATAAGCTGAGCAAAGAATTAAATATTAAAAATATCAGTGCTGATACGATCGCTATAAACCTGGCTAAAGAAAAAGTAGAAAAGAATAAAGCCTGGTTGAAAAAGATCAGTAATGATATTTATATCGATGAAAATGTGAATGTGATCAATAATATGATCGGGCAGAGTGGAACCGCAAAACGAAACTAATAAAGGAATTTGCAAAAGAAAATGCCGTTCCGCCTAAGGCGGAGCGGCATTTTCTTTTTGATCAGGGTAAATACCGCTCTTCGATTACTTTTTTGTGATGATAAAAATGCCCTACCAAAATAAAACCTACTGCAAGAACAGAGGTGTAATGATTATTTGCAATGCCACTGGTTTGTAAGGCTTCTTTAGTAAAGCTATTGAATAATGATGTGGTTGATTCACGTACAATAATAAATTCATCTAACATACTTTGCCAGGTTCTGCTATTGGCATTGGAATTGGCAGCATAAGCGTTTTCTTCAAACCCCGGCAATGAAGTTTCTTCTTTTCTTGCAAAACATAAGGCGCGGTAATTAAAAACTCTTTCAGTGTCAATCATATGCTGCAGTAATTCTTTCAGTGTCCATTTATCGGCAGCATAAAAATGTAATGATTTCTTTTCAGAGATCGTTGATAAAAAATCATGGATGATGGGGGCCTGATTTTTTAAAGCAATGAACAGGTCTTCTTCCGGTACCTGGTCGATATATCGTTGAAAGTAAACAGGGTAACTGTCGGGTAGGGGTTTTGGCATGACTTGATTATTTTAAGTATTTTTCTTTTTTACCATTTTTGGTTTCGGTAATGTTTCTTTAACAGTTTTTCTTTCGCCTTTTAAAGTGGCGGCTAATTTAAGTGCCTCATAGGCATTAACTATGCCACCTGTTTTTGAAATATCAGCGAGATCAGCCATTTCATCAGTACCCGGTATCTTAACTTTATATTTAGGTGCCTGTGCTGATTTTTCAATTACAAATTTTAATTGTTTGGCTGACAGTGTAGGGAAATATTCCAATGTTAATGCAGCAATACCTGCAACCAGCGGACATGCCATGCTGGTACCTTGTAAGTTACCATAGTTATTTCCTCCGGGTAAAGTAGCATAGATCTTTACACCCGGTGAAAAAACATCTACCTCTTTTTTACCATAATTACTGAAAGATGCAGTAAGGCCACCGGATTTAGGGTCGCCACTGGCACCAACAGTTATAACATTATTAGCTCTTCCTTTTCCATCTATGAAAACCGGGTTGGGGAAATTATCAGCGGTATCTACATTTTTTGAATCATTGCCTGCAGCATGAACCAACAATACATTTTTACTTTCGGCATAACGGAAAGCGTCATCAACCCATTGTTTTTGTGGCGAAAAATCTTTGCCAAAACTCATGCTGATCACCTGTGCGCCGTTGTCAACTGCATAACGGATAGCATTGGCAATATCCTTATCATGCTCATCACCATCGGGTACAGCCCGCAACATCATAATACGTACGTTATCTGCAATGCCATCCATGCCCTTGCCATTATTTCTGATGGCACCAATAATGCCGGAGCAATGTGTACCATGCATTGGGGTTGAAGCCATAATATCATTATTACCATAATTACGGTCATTGATATTGGTTTCATCATCCTGTACAATATCCTTTCTGTATGTTTTTGGCGGATTATTCTTTGTTTCTTCTTTGCGTTCCTCACCGGCAATATATTCTGTGATGCCTTCTATGAATTCTTTATTGGTCTGGTCAATGGCCTCATTACCTTTCATAATTCCCAACAGGCTTCCTTTAGCCTTTTTTTCACCATCAGATTTTGTAGTATAAGCTTCAAGTTCTTTACCAGTATAAACATCTTTACCCAAGGCTATTTTTAAAATGGAATCACTTTTCAATAAATTGGTTAGTATGCGTTTCAGAATATTTATATCCAAACCCACATCGCCTCCCGATGTTCCCGGAATTACTTTTGCCTCGGCCTTTTTAAAAATAATATATTCGACTTTATCAGCTGCATTCAGCGTTTCTTTATTTACTTCCTTACCTCCCCATTTGCTTTTTAATGAGTAATAAACCCTTGCTCCTTCATAACTGTCTTCTTTTACATTTATACCATTTTTTCCTCCAATGAAATTCCAGCCATGTACATCATCAATATACCCGTTCTTATCATCGTCAATTCCATTGCCGGGTATTTCCTTAGGATTGGTCCATAAAATGGCTTTCAGGTCTTCTTGTAAAGTATCAATACCACTATCAATTACTGCAACAATAACTGTTTTGCTTTTAAGGTTTTTACTTTTAATAAAATCGTAGGCTTTATTTGAACTAACACCATAATAGCCATCGGTTTCTTTGTCCATCATGTGCCAACCTTTGGGTACGTCATCTTTTTGAGCAAAAGAGGTGAAACTGATCAACATGGCCAAAGTAAAAATTGTTGAGATATTTTTATTCATAATTCTATGATTTGTTTAAACGAAAATAAGTGGAGTATTCAAATACACAATACCGTTTATCCTGTATTTGTAAAAATTTAAGATTTGAAAACCAGCATGCTCTATTACAGCAATCATTATACAATTTTTTTACTGTTTAAAAGAAGCTCAAACTGATAATTTTTATCAATTTGAGCTTCACTGTAATATCAACCACA
>JAYVUE010000322.1:0-3245 GCA_043788195.1 Chitinophagaceae bacterium | reverse complement strand
TGGAGACAATACTTTAAGATTTTCTACTACGGTACTTGCAGGTATAGCGGTACGTTTAAGTAAGAGAATTAATGTAGCACTGGAAAATCGTCACACTTTCGTGAAAGATGATCTTCTTGACGGTCAACAATGGCAGGAACATCCAATTGGAAATGCGGTTACTACTGGTAACTGGGATTCTTATAATTATGCTTCTTTAGGTCTAAACTTCAACCTGGGTGGTAAATCTGTTGAGCCACTATGGTGGATTAATCCATTGGATTATGCATATGGTGAGCTTAATAACCCACGTCATATGAAGCTTCCTAAGCCAATTCTTGATGATACGGATGGCGATGGTGTTATTGATCAATTAGACAAAGAACCTAATACGCCTGCTGGTTGCCCGGTTGATACCCATGGTGTTTCCCGTGATACAGATGGTGATGGTGTACCTGATTGTAAGGATAAGGAATTAATTACCCCTACAACATGTCAACCAGTTGATGCCGATGGTGTTGGTAAATGCCCAAGCCCTCCATGCTGCGATAGTATGGCAAAAGCGGTACCGGCGATTGTGTGTCCATGCGATTATCCAGTCCTTACCTTCACAGCGAAAGGAGCTGCAATAAGCAAAAACACTGCAACCATGCTTACTTCAGTTGCGAGTAAACTGAAATCAAATCCAACCTGTAGGATCGTATTGTACGGTTATCCTGAGGCTTCTAAAGCTGCTCAGGCCAATTGCCTGAAGAGAGTCGAAGCTGTTAAGAGACAACTTGTTGAGAAAGAAGGTATCAGTGCAGACAGGATTGATATTGATTGTAATTCAATAGGTGGGGGAGATAAGAATACGGTGGATATTAAGTGCCCATAACTAAATAAATAAACAATACTTATTAATAAGAGACCCTCCGATTTTGGGGGGTCTTTTTTTTGATACTGGATACTGGATGCTGGATAAAATGCATATTCTGGATAATCTTAACTTCTCTTTAGGGAAGCCAGAAATTATAAACTATGATATTTGCGGTTAGCTCTAATAAACCCTTAGGTATAAAGCATCCTCATCAATATCTAAGAATATTACAAGGAAGTAGACTATGCATTTTATCCAGTATCTAGTATCCAGTAACCAGCATCCAGTATCCGGCATCTGGTAAAAATGCCAATCTATGGCTTAAAAACCCTAATTTTGCACTCTTTATGAAAGGATTTGCTGTACTAACTTGTTTCTTCCTTCTGTTTTCGGTTACTTCCTGTAATCAGTTTTCCAGGATTCAAAAAAGTAAAGACGTAGAATATCAGCTTAGGAAGGCTGATGAGTACTATGCAAAAAAGAAGTACAGGAATGCACAGCAGCTATATGAACAATTGTTTCCTGTTTATAAAGGGAACCAGAAATTTGAAGAGCTGTATTATAAATATGCCTATTGTTTTTTTAACCTTGGGATGTACAGGGATGCTGAAAATTTATTCAAAGGATATCTTGAAGTATTCCCAACAAGTGCCAGAGCTGAGGAAGTTGACTATATGCGTGCCTATAGCTTTTTTAAACAGTCGCCAAAAATAGAACTTGAGCAGGTTAATACGCAGAAAGCGATGCAAATGATGCAGACTTTCATAAGCACGCATCCGGGTTCAGCAAGAAATAAAGAAGCTTCAGATATAATAGATATTGCAAGATTAAAACTGGAGACAAAAGAACACAGGGCTGCAAAACTTTATTATGATATGGGTAATTACAGGGCATCTGCACTTGCATTCTCAGCTATCATGAATAATTACCCTGAATCTGTAAAAGGAGAAGATTATAAACTGATGGTTGTAAAATCGTATTACAAGTTTGCAAAAATGAGTATTTCTGAAAAGCAACTGGAGAGGTTCGAAAAGGTGCTGGTGGAAGTGGAGGATTTCAATGACCGTTATCCGGAAAGTAGCTTATTAAAAGAAGTTGAGAGTTATAAAAATTTAAGCATAAATAATATTAAAGAAATACAACATGAGCAAAATACGTCGGCAGCTAAGCTCTAGCACCAGCAGTGTGGTAGAACCAAGGAAACTTGTTGACCTGAAAGATAAAACAGGTAATTTGTATGAGTCCATTGCTATAATAGCAAAAAGGGCAAATCAGATCAATATTACTATCAAGGAAGAATTGCATAACAAACTAGAAGAATTTGCAAGTCATACCGACAGCCTTGAAGAAATACATGAGAACAAAGAGCAGATTGAGATCTCAAGGGCTTATGAAAGAATGCCTAACCCGGCTTTATTAGCTACCACTGAGTTTATGGAAGATAAAGTTTACTTCCGTAAGAATGAGGAAGACCTGTTTAGCTAATATTTACCATAATTTTCATATAGAAAAGTATAATTTTATGACGGCTGGCATCAGTCGTCTTTTTTATGTTGAAAGGTAAAAAGATATTATTGGGGGTTACCGGAAGTATTGCAGCCTATAAAGCAGCGATGCTTGTAAGATTGTTGGTGAAAAATGGCGCTTCGGTTCGGGTAATAATGACAGCATCAGCGAAAAACTTTATTACGCCTCTCACCTTATCTACACTTTCAAAAGAAGCTGTTCTAAGTGAAATTGCAGATAAAAGTGAATGGGCAAATCATGTTATGCTGGGCAGGTGGGCAGACCTGATGCTGATAGCCCCTGCAAGCTGTAATACGTTGGCTAAAATGGCAAATGGCATTTGTGATAACCTGCTCACTGCGGTATATCTTTCTGCAACCTGCCCGGTGGCAGTGGCTCCAGCTATGGATGAGGATATGTGGATTCATCCTTCAACCCAGAATAATATTACAAAAATCACTGGATTTGGAAACAGATTGCTGATGGTTCAGCATGGGGAACTTGCAAGTGGATTAATCGGAGAAGGAAGGATGGCCGAACCTGAGTCAATTGTAGAATGGATAGATAATTATTTTAGAAAATCGGGAACATTGAATGGAAAGAAAGTATTGGTCACTGCCGGACCAACACATGAACCATTAGATCCGGTAAGATTTATAGGGAATCATTCTTCAGGTAAAATGGGAATTGCTATTGCTGAAAGCTTCCGTGACCGGGGTGCCGAAGTAACACTGATATTAGGTCCTACATCCCAGAAAGATCCGTCGCAAATAAAGATCCAGCACATTCAGACTGCTGCACAAATGTTTGAAGCAGCTAACAATGTTTTTGACAATATAGATATTGCTGTTTTGAGCGCTGCCGTGGCTGACTATAAACCCGGTAATATACAGGAACAGAA
>JAYVUE010000321.1:0-5218 GCA_043788195.1 Chitinophagaceae bacterium | reverse complement strand
CTAATTCCTGAACTTCTTTTACTGTTAAACCTACCAGGTTTTCAGCTAATGCTTTTACGTCTGCCATAATGTTTAATTTTTTCCGCCTTCATAGCCCTTTGTTTTAACTCAGGATCTCCGGCGGAGGGTTTAAAAAAATTTGTTTATTCCCATTTACCCGGGACAGGTTTATTAATTGCTACACTATAAATAACAGAGTAACCAATAAATCATATTAACCTTCTACAGGTGTTGTAACATCAGGTGTTGCATCATCAACTGCCGGTGTAACAGCAACTTCAGCAACAACTTCCGTAACAGGCGTTGTATCAACAACAGGCGAAGCTGTTTCAACTGAGGTTGCAACTTCGGCAACCACTGGTGCAACAACTTCTTCTTTTGATGCATCTTTATTTTGTAAAGCACCCAATAAACGTTGTATTGGAGATTGTAATAAACCAATCACTTCACCAATCAACTCATTCTTGGATTTTATCTGTGTCAATGCTTTTAACTGATCGTTTCCTACAAACACATCACCATTAATGAAAGCTGCTTTTAATAATGGCTTTTCATTGTTGTTCTCTTTACGAAAACTACTGATGATCATTGCAGGTTCTTTTGGATTTTCGCTGAACATCAGCGCCGTTACTTTATGCAAAGAATCATAAACACCAGCATATTTTTCGGCATCCAGGCTTTCCAAAGCCTTTTTGATAAGGGTATTTTTAGCCACTTTCATTTCTACCTTTTTGGTAAAACAGTGATTGCGTAATTTACCTATCTGGGCTACAGTTAAACTTTCTGTATCTGTAATGTAGAAGTTATTATATTGTGAGAATTTGCCTTTCAGCAATTCGATCACTTCATTTTTTTCCTGTTTTGTCATAACAATATTTTTTGTCACCCTGAGTTTATCGAAGGGTTAACTGTGAACAGATTTAGTGTCAATTACAATACCCGGGCTCATGGTACTTGCCATACTCACCCCTCTCAAATAAGTACCTTTGGATGAAGAAGGCTTCAATTTGATGATGGCATTGATCAGTTCCTGACTATTTTCAGCGATCTTTTCAGATGCAAAACTTACCCTTCCAATTGAAGCGTGAATAATGCCCACTTTATCTACTTTAAAAGCAATTTTACCGCCTTTCAGATCAGTGATAGCACCGGCTACATCATTGGTAACCGTGCCGGTTTTAGGGTTTGGCATAAGGTTACGGGGACCTAACACTTTACCAAGTTTACCAATTTTTGGCATAACAGATGGTGTGGCAACAATAACGTCAATATCTGTCCACCCGCCTTCGATCTTAGTAATGAATTCTTCGAGTCCTACAAAATCAGCACCAGCTGCTTTTGCTTCAGCTTCTTTATCGGGTGTACACAAAACCAACACTTTTTTCGTTTTACCGGTACCGTGAGGTAATGATACAGTTCCGCGAATGGCCTGGTCGGCTTTCTTTGGATCTACACCCAATCGAATGTGAAGGTCAACAGAACTATCAAATTTTGTGGTATTTACTTCTTTAACCAGGGTTGAGGCTTCTTTTAAAGAATATGCCTTATTAATATCAACCTTAGTATTTGCTACTTTTCTTTTTTTCGTAATCATAATTTGCAAATTTTTCGGCCACGAAATAATCGGGGCAGGTTAATAATTAATTTTCCCATGGGGCTTTGCCATCAACAGTTAAACCCATACTTCGTGCAGTACCGGCAATCATGCTCATAGCGCTGTTTAAAGTAAAGGCATTCAGATCAGCCATTTTATCTTTAGCGATCTCTTCGACCTGGCTCCAGGTAACTTTACCCACTTTAACACGATTGGGTTCTTTACTGCCACTGGTAAGTTTAGCAGCGTCGAGTAACTGAACTGCAGCTGGTGGTGTTTTTATGATAAAGTCAAATGACTTATCAGCATAAACAGTTATTAATACGGGAAGTACTTTACCTGGTTTATCCTGGGTTCTGGCATTGAATTGCTTACAGAATTCCATGATGTTAATACCTTTAGAACCCAATGCAGGGCCTATTGGTGGTGCAGGATTTGCTTGTCCTCCTTTACATTGGAGTTTGACATAGCCGGTGATCTCTTTTGCCATTTTTTACATTTTTTGGTGATAGCGTCCGGCCGGGTAGGATAATTATCCTGAGCCTGGCGATGGACTCCCAATACAATAAATTCCAATAAAGAACTATTTGGGGCGGCAAAGGTAAGGGAATGAATTGGAAAATATGAATTCCGGTACAAAAAAAATCCCGGGAAACCGGGAAAATAATGTTTGTTGTTGATTATGCTGGAATTACATTACAAGTATACCTTTAGCCTGAAGGGTAATTTCCTTTTTTGGTTTTTTAATTGCTTCAATTTCAGCCTTCGTTTTCCCTGCATCTTCTGCATAATGACGGAGCATTTCAACAGAAGTTTCTTTATAATAAGCAATCCCATCAGCTACAATAATTTTTCCATTCAATGACAGAGGTACAAAAAAAGAATGATCTTTCATTTTTATCAACAAGGGGCCGTTGGCAGTTTCCATCTTTATCCAGCAACCTTCCGATTTACATACTTCAACCACTTTACCGGTAACCTTTATCGGAGCTTCGCTCCTTTCTTCCAAAAAGGATGGCAGGTCATTCACAGGAAGAGCATCTTGTGCTGTTGTTTTGGATCCAAAGATCATCCCACTATTCGCAAGTCCTTTAGGCGGCTGTGCCATCAATACAAAACATAGTAATAAAGCATTTACCAAAAGAATCATTTTTTTCATAACTATAATTTTATGGTTAAAAAAAGTGGTTATACAGCTGAACATTATTAAACTAATTTCTCTACCTGCATATAACTCAGTTCTACAGGTGTAGCTCTTCCAAAAATCTTTACCTGCACTTTCAGTTTTTTCTTTTCATCATTTACTTCTTCAATTACGCCGTTAAAATCGTTGAACGGGCCATCAATTATTTTAATGGTTTCTCCAATGATAAAAGGTTCGCTCATCGTCATTCCACCTGCATCACTCATCTCATCCACTTTACCCAGCATTTTATTTACTTCAGCTTTTCGTAAAGAAATGATATTGCCTTTTGACCCTTTACCATCAGTTAAGAAGTGCATAACATTACTGATATTACTCATTGACTGGATCATATCATCATTCAGTTTGCCATCAGCAACTTCGATCATAATATAACCGGGATAAAAGTTTCTTTCCCGCATTACTTTTTTCCCATTTAATACTTTGTATACTTTTTCTACTGGTAAAAAAACCTGCTTTACAACATTGCTCCAGCCATTACGAACAATATCCTTATCGATATATTCTTTTATTTTACGTTCTTTCCCGCTAACTACTCTAAGCACATACCATTTGCTTTCTTTCTCTGCTTTTTCCGTCTTTTCTACAACAGGTGTTATCTCTTCCATGATTATCCTTTAAATAAAGAGTAAATAAATTTCAATGAATTATTGGCAGCAAAATCCATGACCCAAACCATTGCGGTGATCATTAAAGTGGCTCCTAATACGATCATTGTTGATTGTGTTAATTGATCAAAACCTGGCCAGGTTACTTTGTGAACCAATTCTTTGTATGAGTCGCGGATGTAAGCGGTTAATTTATTCATTTTATTTTTTTTAAGATCGTTTAATGCGTTTAAAGGTTTAAGACGTTTAAAGGTTGTTTCAAATTTGAAAGAATTATTAAACCTTATTATCCTTTCCAACCTCTCTCAGCACGGGCACTAGGATTCGAACCCAGATCAAAGGTTTTGGAGACCTGCATGCTACCGTTGCACCATGCCCGCAAATGGCCTCCCCACCCTCCTCACAAAGTCCTGCGGACAAAAGAGGGATCTAAAGAGACAAATTATTTAAAGAACTTTTAGAAATTCAGGCGGCTAAAAACCTCTTTTATGAAATTTAATTGCCTTAACTTTTTAAAGAACAAAGTACCTAAGGCTCAAAAACCAAAGGTACTTTGTTTTATTTTAAAGCTTCCAACTCCCCTTTTGGGGGGACGGGGGCTTATTTTATTTTACTATTTCAGTTACCTGTCCGGCACCAACTGTACGGCCACCTTCACGAATCGCAAATTTCAAACCTTTTTCCATAGCGATAGGCTGAATCAATGTAACATTTAAAGAAGTATTATCACCTGGCATAACCATTTCAGTACCTGCGTTCAATGTAACCTCACCGGTTACATCAGTTGTACGGAAATAGAATTGCGGACGATATTTATTGAAAAACGGCGTATGACGTCCGCCTTCTTCTTTACTTAAAACATAAACCTCTCCTTTGAATTCTGTATGAGGAGTGATTGATCCTGGTTTGCAAAGAACCATACCACGACGAATCTGATCTTTTTCAATACCACGTAGTAATAATCCGGCATTATCACCTGCTTCACCCTGATCCAGTAATTTTTTGAACATCTCAACACCGGTACAAGTAGTAGCTAATGGCTTTTCCATCAAACCAACGATTTCAATTGGTTCACCTACTTTGATACGTCCTCTTTCAATACGGCCTGTAGCAACAGTACCACGACCAGTAATAGAGAAAACGTCCTCAACACTCATTAGGAAAGGAAGGTCAACCGGGCGTGGAGGAAGTTCAATATATGTGTCAACAGCATCCATCAGATCCAATACAGCTTTTTCCCACTTTTCATCACCAGCTAATGCGCCGGTAGCAGATCCTTGAATTATAGGTGTATTTGCACCATCAAACTTATAAAAAGTCAACAACTCACGGATCTCCATTTCCACCAATTCCAGCAATTCAGGATCATCAACCAGATCAACTTTATTCATAAACACAACCATTCTTGGAACGCCAACCTGGCGGGCCAGAAGAATGTGTTCTTTAGTTTGAGGCATAGGGCCGTCTGTGGCAGCTACAACAAGGATTGCTCCATCCATTTGGGCAGCACCTGTAATCATATTCTTCACATAATCCGCGTGTCCGGGACAATCCACGTGAGCATAATGACGTTGAACCGTCGAGTATTCTACGTGTGCCGTGTTAATAGTGATACCTCTTTCCTTTTCTTCAGGAGCGCTATCAATTGTATCATAACTCTTTACTTCTGCTAATCCTTTTTTAGCAAGGACAGATGTTATAGCAGCTGTTAAAGTGGTTTTACCATGGTCAATATGACCGATAGTACCAACGTTTAAATGGGGTTTATCCCTTTTGAATGTCTCTTTTGCCATTTTATAATTTTTAAATTTT
>JAYVUE010000320.1:0-13904 GCA_043788195.1 Chitinophagaceae bacterium | reverse complement strand
GAAATGGTATACAAAAAATAGTTATTTCGTAAAATTATCTAGTTTCATTTTGAGGTACCCCCTTACGTTTGTGATAACTGGAATATAAAATTGACCCTGCAATACAAAAAACGATAACCAATAAAGAGATCCAAACCGGTATATGTAAATAAACTGCATTTATACCTGCATACTCCAATAAAGGAATCAACATTTTTAAGCCGATAAACAGTAAAACTACTGCAATCCCCTGTTGCAGGTAATCGAATTTACTGGCTGCCCCCCGTAATAAAAAGAAGAGACTACGTAAACCCAAAACTGCAAAAATATTGGAAGAATAGATAAGCAATTTTTTAGAAGGATCAGGGATTATGGAAAAAACGGCCGGTATAGAATCCAAGGCAAATACAATATCAATTAATCCAAGCATGATTACAACCATGGCCAGTGTTGTAAAATAAGCTTTCTTATTACGCACAATGATAAACCGCCCATGGGGTTCTTCTTTAGTAACACGCATAAATTTTTGCATCAGCCGGTATGCCCAGTTTTTTTCGGGATTAAACTCTTCGTCTTCCTTGCTGCTGAACATTTTTACACCCGTAAAAACAAGGAATATACCGAAAATGTACATCACCCAAAAATACCTTGCTACCAGTTCGCTGCCCAATGCAATAAAAGCGATCCTGAAAACAATGGCCATTAAAATCCCAAGTAATAATACCCTTGAATAATTTTTTTCTTTTACTTTAAAAAAAGAAAAGATAATAATGAACACGAAAATATTATCGATAGAAAGAGACCACTCCAACAAATAAGCCGAGAAAAAAGAAATGGCATCAGCTTTACCATTTCCACCCTGATCTTCGAACCAAATAAAACCGCAAAAAATCACTGATAATAATACCCAAAAACTCGTTTGCACTAACGCAGTTTTTAAACTGATGACCTGATTCTTTTTACTGAGTAATCCCAAATCAAAGATCAATGCAACAAAGATCACTGCAATAAAAACTAAATATATAACCTGCGTTTTATCCATATTTTACTTTGTGTATTTTCTTTTTCTTAGCCATTGGTAAATGCAAGCAAATAAAACCAGCAACAATATGGGTACCGCAATATTTATCAATTGCCAGTTTGTTCTTTGCTCATCAACTTTTCTCTTATCCAACAGGCGTAATGTATAATCTTTTGCTTTTGCAGCTGAAAGACCTGATTGATTGACCAGGTAATCCAAACAATTTTGCAGAAAATCCTTATTGGCAAAACGGTATTCATATTGATTGCCTGTGCCATAGGTAAATTGATTCATGCCCATTGGTATCGGTTCAGTTTTTATAACTTCATTCAACACTATATCACCATCAGCTACAATGATCATTTTATTATCTGCACTGTTTTGAGAAAGAAAAACCTGTTGGTAATTTTCCAAACTATCTGTCATTGCCTGAGATAACCTGTTTTTGAACAAAGAAATGAACTTACCTTCCAATAAAACAGCTACGGGAATATTAGCTATTTTAAATTTTTCATCTTCAGGTGCCTGTGCTGTTTCTTTTCCACTTATCAGTGCAGGCGTTGAAATTTTCCGGGCATTGGAAGATGAACTTAATAATACCGTTTTTCTTATTCCTTCTGCTTCAACTGTATCGATTGAATTTACAAACTTACCCGATATAAAACCAAGATTTCTATTAATAGCATGATCAGACTTTGATGTAAAGACCGGGAAATAATTCCACTTTAAAAATTCAAACTGACCATTACCGTTCACATCAAAGGGTAAACGATCACATTGAAGGTCCATTACAAGGTCATTATTGATCCTGATGCCATATTTGTATAACAGATCGGTCAATTCCAGATTTCTATCGTAGGCGATCAATTCATTCTTTATTCGCAGGCTATCCATTTCAGCATTTAGCTTATCTACAAATAATAATACTTTTCCACCATGCATTACATACTGATCAATCCTTAATTTTTCAATTTCAGTGAATGTCTTAGACGGCTTCACTATCATCAATACTTTGAAAGTATCCTCAATAACAGGAAGACTATTT
Organism: Chitinophagaceae bacterium; assembly: GCA_043788195.1. Classification (GTDB taxonomy): domain Bacteria; phylum Bacteroidota; class Bacteroidia; order Chitinophagales; family Chitinophagaceae; genus Ferruginibacter. Next base: position 11,859 of record JAYVUE010000320.1, on the reverse strand, counting down.
AAATTAACCAGTTTTAGATCATAATCATTTCGCAAAACATTTTCAACAAGGTCGTAGGCTCTTGCATCACGTGGCTCATCGTTTCCAAAAGAATAGGCAATCATTGGTTTTTGATGCTCGGACAATTTATAAATACCATTTGCAAACTGGTATTCCATCATCGCTTCGGCACTGTTAATTTCCTGTCGGCTAATATTAGGTATACCATTGTACAACTTAATTGGTATAACTTTTTCTTTATAGCGCATCAAAGCAAAAGGATAAACCAGTTGTTGTTGGTCACCAGCTTTTAATTGTGATTTAAGATTTATTGGATAAAGCCCCATTGTAATTAAAGTATCGCCCCATTTTACGTTAGTACCTTCCATTTCTTCATAAGGACTTACAAAACTATATTTCAAATTATTTCCGGCTACGGCCTTTAATTCCTGTAGTATTTCGTCAGTACTGTTAGCTAATTTTTTAAACCCACTGGGAAAATCGCCTTTTAAAAAAATTTTCACTTCTACTTTATCATCAAGTTGTTTTAATATTTTCTTGGTTGCACTTGAAAGTGTAAACCTTTTTTCATTGGTAAGATCTATCCTGGTATGATAAATTAATGCCAGCCAATTAATGAACAACAGGAGGCCTGTAGTGATCAACAACCAAAATTTATTTTTCCATATTTTACTAATAAGGTTCATCTATTTCTTATGTAAATTCTTAACTGTGATCAATAAAAAAAGAAAAATAATGCTTGCAAAATAGATAATGTCACGACTATCAAGCACACCACGGCTGATACTATGATAGTGAAAATCAATACCCAGCATTTCGATATAATAATCGGGGCCATTTTCAAAAAAAGGGAGTTTGCTCAAAGCATTAAAACCAAAATATAAGATCAGGCAGGCAAAAGCACTGATCAAAAAAGCTACAATGGCATTACTGGTAAATCCACTGCAACACACACCAATAGACGCAAATACAGCAGCTAATAAAAATAACCCGATATAACTTCCGGTAATACCGCCGCTATCTATACCGCCTTGTGCACTCAATGAGTGTATGGTAAAAATGTAAATAAAAGTGGGAATAATAACAAATAACAAAACGATCAATACAGATAAATATTTGCCGGCTACTATCTGCCATTGGGTTAAAGGCTTAGTTTGCAAAATTTCAATTGTTCCCCCTTTAAATTCATCAGATAGGGTACGCATGGTAATAGCAGGGATTAAGAAAAGAAATACCCAGGGAGCCAGTTCAAAAAATTTATCCAGGGAAGCATAGCCAAAATCAAAAAGATTACTGTCTTTAAAAACAAATAAAAAGAGCCCGTTTACTAAAAGAAACAGTACAATGGCAATATAGCCCGAAAGGTTACTGAAAAACTGGTTTAACTCTTTTTTACAAATACTCCACATCTAATTTAAAATTCATGCAATTTACAAATTAACAGCTTATTGGTTTGTCATAATCTTTTGTCCGCAGGTTAGGCAGATAACAAATATAAACTCCTTTGCAGGCTTTATTACTCTTCAAAAAATAAATAACAAAAGATTTGAATGGTTATGCAGCATTTTAAAAATAGCCGCTGTCTATTGGGCGGACGGGTTGTTAAACAACTGACAACTATTGATCGTCCCTTACCATTAATATAGAATCTTTGAACAAATTAACTGCTTTACGACAAACAATCGTTCAAAGATTCATAATACAATAAGTTGTTTACCCAAAACCAACTGCTGAAAGTCCCGTCATTTATTTGACGGGATTTTTTTATATCCCATATAAAAGTAGCTATTCCCAAAATTAAAAACCAGGTTTTACATGTTTGGATTGATTATTGCCTGACATGGCATATAAACCTATACAAAATGAAAAAAATTATTGTTCTACTGGTGATTGTTTTAATCAGCATTCAGGTAAACGCACAGAAGAAAGTATTACTACCAGTTCCCCCGCCACCGCCGGGATTAAAGACACCGCCGTCGCCGCCCGGAACCAAGTTCGTAGTAGTGATGCCCCGAACACCCCATCCCCATCATCCTTATTATAGAAAACACCACAGGCACAGGTATAAAAGAGTAACACATAAGTAATAACCTGTACCGGAGGATGGATATTTTTAGAAAGAATTATCTCAGTATAATTCTTTCTAAAATTTTATATGGATAAATACAACTCCTGCATCTCATACAAAATTTACATATGAAAAAAACAATACTGGTGCTTGTTGTATGCATTATTTCCGCACAACTAATGGCACAGAACACTAAAACAGGAATTAAGCCCCCGACTGCTCCGCCTATCGAATTAAAAGAAGTTCCTCTACCTCCTCCACCACCAACAATTGAACAAGTATCTTTTACGCCACCAAAAATTGTAAAGAACAAACCCGCTGCACCGCCTAAACCACCTGCTCCACCAAGGGCGCCTAATGCGCCTAAAGAAGAAGTAAAAATTGTGCCGCCGGTGATCGTAAAAGATACGGAATAAAAATACACCTTATAAAATGATAAAGCCCTTCGGAAAACCGAAGGGCTTATATTTAAAAAATTCACCCGATCATATCTACACTGCAAAACTTTCTCCACAACCACAACTTCGGCTGGCATTGGGATTATTAAAATAAAATCCTTTACCATTTAATCCGTCACTGAATTCAAGCTCGGTATTAACGAGGTATAAAAAACTTTTTAGATCGCAAACAATTTTTATTCCTTTGTCTTCAAATACCTGGTCCATAGGTTTTACCTCGTTATCAAAATCCAATTTATAACTTAAGCCGCTGCAACCACCGCCTACTACGCCTACCCGCAAAAAGTAAGAAGGGTTATTAACCACTTCGGCGTCTTCCATCAGTTTAATGACTTTGGATTTTGCCTTATCGCTAATAAATATTGAATTATCGGCCTCCCTAAATCCCTCCAAAGGAGGGACTTTCGAAGATTCTGTTACTTCGAAATTCTTTTTTAATATTGAGGCATTAGTCTGCATGAAATAAAAACTGTTTAAATATTTAAACTGCTGTGAAGCCCCTCCTTCGGAGGCCCCCGCCCGGATGACCCTGTCGGATGGGGGTTTGGGGAGGCTTTCTTAATGTACTACACTCTCTTCAAACTTAATTTCTTCCATGCCATTTTTTACCCTGTAATCGTTGATAGCTGCTTTAATAGCATCTTCGGCTAATACACTGCAATGTATTTTCACCGGCGGCAGGTTCAACTCTTCAACGATATCCATGTTGTCAATTTTCAATGCATCATCTACACTCTTTCCTTTCAGCCATTCTGTTGCCAGGGAAGATGAGGCAATAGCAGAACCACAACCAAAGGTTTTAAATTTTGCATCAGTGATCATTCCTGTAGCATCATCTACCTGGATCTGCAAACGCATAACATCGCCACACTCCGGTGCGCCAACCAGGCCTGTGCCTACATTTTTACTGCTTTTATCAAGCGTACCAACATTTTTTGGATTTTGGTAGTGGTCGATTACTTTTTCTGAATATGCCATGATTATTATTTTAAATGTTGAATTATAAATGTTGAATGAAGTGCTTTATTTAAAATTTAGCATATAACATTCATCATAATTTTAATGCGCTGCCCACTCAATCGTGCTCAGATCAATTCCTTCTTTATACATTTCCCAAAGCGGACTCATTTCCCTTAACTTTAAAACCGTTTCACTTATTGCTTTGATGGTGTAATCAATTTGTTCTTCTGTGGTAAACCTTCCCAGGCCAAAACGCAATGAACTATGTGCAAGGTCATCGCCCAATCCCAATGCTTTTAATACATAGCTGGGTTCCAATGAAGCAGATGTACATGCCGATCCGCTGCTTAGTGCAATATTTTTATTGAAGCCCATTAATAAACCCTCTCCTTCAACATGTTTAAATGAAATATTTGTAACATGGGGTAAGCGATGTTCAGTACTTCCATTAATGTATGCTTCTTCCAGTTTCATCAATTCTGTTTCTAACTTATCTCTGAGTATTCTGATGCGCTTTGTGTCTGCTTCCATATCCAGCATACATAATTCGCAGGCTTTACCAAATCCAACAATACCCGGAACATTTAATGTGCCGCTGCGCATACCTCTTTCGTGTCCACCCCCGTCAATTTGTGCAGTAACTTTTACCCTTGGGTTTTTACGACGAACATATAAAGCGCCAACACCTTTTGGCCCATACATTTTATGTGCAGTAAAAGCCATCAGGTCAATACCATCTTTATTAACATCCACCGGAATTTTTCCTACAGCCTGAGTACCATCTGTAAATAACAACACGCCATGTTTGCGGGCAATAGCACTTATTTCTTTTATCGGCATCACCGTACCAATTTCGTTATTGGCATACATGATGGCTATTAAAATAGTTGTAGGTTTTATAGCAGCTTCAAGTTCTGTTAAATCAATTAATCCATCCCGCTTTACCTGTAGGTAAGTAAGTTCTCCGCCAATTTTTTCAATATGTTTACAGGTATCCAAAACAGCTTTATGCTCGGTAGTAGCGGTAATAATATGGTTGCCTTTGCTGGCATACATTTCAAATACTCCTTTAATACCCAGGTTATCGCCTTCGGTGGCACCTGAAGTAAAAATGATCTCTTTAGGATCTGCACCAATTAATTTGGCCACCTGTTCACGGGCATAATCAACTGCCTCTTCTGCTTCCCATCCAAATGGGTGATTACGGCTGGCTGCATTTCCAAAATGTTCCAGGAAATACGGTGTCATCGCTTCCAATACCCTCGGATCCATCGGGGTTGTAGCATTGTTATCTAAATATATCGGCAATTTCAACATAAAATCAATCTGTTTAGTTTCTGTCTTAATAATGCAAATTTACTGTAAAAGGTTATATTTTAGCTACTCATTCAATCTATCAAAGGTCATTTTACCGATTTCGTAAATGACCAACAGGTAAATCAAAAATTATGCATAAAATTGAGCACATTGGTATTGCTGTTAAGGAATTGTCGGTTTCTTTACCTCTGTTCGAAAAATTGCTAAACAGCAAATGTTACAAAACCGAATTGGTAAAGGATGAAAAAGTAAATACCGCTTTTTTTAAAACAGGTGAAGCCAAGATCGAATTACTGGAAAGTACCGATCCTAATGGAGTGATCGCCAGGTTCATTGCAAAAAAAGGAGAAGGCCTGCATCATATTGCTTTTGATGTAGCCGATATAAGGGCCGAAATGAAACGATTGAAAGAAGAAGGTTTTATTTTACTTAATGAAGAACCTAAACAAGGCGCAGACAATAAATGGATTTGTTTTTTACATCCTAAAACTACCAATGGAGTATTGATTGAATTGTGCCAGGAAAAAAATAAGCAATAAGCAATTTGCAATAAGTAAGTTGCAAGTTGAGCAGCATTCAAATTCAGTATAGTGTTGGTATTGTCTATTGCTTATTTCCAATTGCATATTTAACACTAATCTCCTTAACTGAGAAAAGGGTTCTCCCTTTTTTCCTCACCAATTGTTGTAACAGGCCCATGCCCGCTGTAAACAACCGTTTGATCTGGCAATACAAATAGTTTTTCTCGTATATTTTTTAATAATAGATCTTGATTACCTCCTGGAAGGTCTGTTCGGCCAATACTTCTGTTAAACAAAACATCCCCGGATATAATAAAATTTTGTTTACTGCAATAAAAGCAAATATGCCCCGGTGAATGGCCGGGTGCTTCAATAACCGTTAGCTCATCATCCCCTAAAAACACTGCATCTCCTTCTTTTAAATAGATGAATTGGCCCTGGTAATTATCAAATGGCATATTATATATTAGCCCCGATGCGGGGGCAAGGTCCAGCATGCGTTTTTCCTTTTCATGCAATTGCAGTGTTAGCCCATAAGTTTCGGCTACGAATTTATTACCAAAAACGTGATCTAAATGACAATGTGTATTGAGCAGCATTTTCGGTTGCAGATCGCTCTGTGTAATAAAGGCTTTTAATACATCTTTCTCTTCGGGAAAATAACAGCCGGGGTCAATAATTACAGCCTGTTTAAACTCATTATAGAGCAAATAGGTATTTTCCTGTATTGGGCTGAAAACAAAAGATTTTATCTTTAACATTAGGGGCGGTTAAATTGTTTTTAATGATTAGTGCGAATAAAGTAATTTTAATACTCAATATCAATTTTAATATGGCAAAGTTCAGTAGAATATCTTTAATTTCCTTTATCCTTTTAACAGGGTCTTTTTTTGCTGAAGCACAGGTTAATGCTGTAGAGTTTGGAAAAAACAGGGTTCAGTATAAGAAGTTCAAGTGGAAATATTTTCAAACCAAAAATTTTAATGTTTATTATAATCAAAACGGTGAGGAACTGGCCAAATTTATTGCCCAAAGTGCCGAAAAAGAATTGCCTCAAATAGAAGCAGCTGCTGAATATAGCTTGCAACGACGGGCAAATATTGTTATTTACAATCAATATGCAGATATGCTGCAAAGTAATATTGGTTTAGGTATTGAATGGCAAAACACTGGCGGTATTACTAAATTGGTAAACAACAAAATGGTAATATACTTTGATGCCGATCACCAGAAATTAAGACACCAGGTACGGGCAGGCATAGCCGAAATTTTAACGCAGAACCGTTTGTTTGGCGACGACATTGGCGAATTTGCCGGCAACCAGGCCCTGCTTGACCTTCCCAAATGGCTTACTGATGGATATATTTCTTATTTGGCCGAAAACTGGAGTACCGAAAAAGATGATGAACTAAAAAGTGAGATCCTTAGCGGCGACTATTCCAAATTTTACAATTTTGCTTACAAGCGACCGCAAATTGCAGGTCATGCTTTCTGGTATTACATTGAAGAGAAATACAAAAAAGAAAACGTAACCTACCTGCTTTACCTGGCAACGGTATATAAAAATTTGAACAAAGCCTGTATGCAGGTCTGTAAAAAGAAATTTAATGAAGTGTTGAGTGATTTTATGGATTACAATGATGAAAAATATTCTAAAGATGTAGCTAAAAGAAAACCATATCCTAAAGGAAATTATATTGATGGCTTCGAGATCAACAACCGTAAGGATTATTTTCGTTTTAATGTAAACCCTGTCAAACGTAATAATTCTTATGTAGTTACACAATACCGGAAAGGAATTGTACGTGTTCTTTACAATGACGAATTTGAAAATAAAACCTTGCTTAAATATGGTGTACGCAGTTATTTAAACGAAATAAATCCTAATTACCCGATAATGGCCTGGGATCCCAAGGGCACCAGGATCTCGGTGATATATGTACAGGAAGGAAAATTAAAATTATTTGTTTATGATATTATTACCCGGCAAAAACAATATAAAATTGACCTTACCAAACAATTTGACCAGGTACAGGACATGAAGTATATGCTTAACAGCAATACACTTTTGTTGACTGCAGTAAAAAACGGGCATACAGATATTTATACTTTTGAAATTCAAAATGAAAAGATAAAACAGATTACCAACGATGTGTATGATGACCTGGATGCATCTTTTGTTGCGTTTCCAAATAAAACCGGGATCATCTTTTCAAGCAACCGGCCAAACCCGGCAGCAAAAAGCGGCGACACCATACTACCCAGCAATAATCGTTATAACATTTTTTTAATTACCAATTTTGGCGGCAAACCGGAACTGAACCAGATCACTCAGTTATCTGACCTGAAATATGGTAATGCACGTTCTCCAATGCAATACAATGAAACACATTTCACTTTTGTCAGTGACGAAAACGGTGTGGGTAACCGTTATGCAGGATTTTTTACAACAAAAAAGGCAGGGCTGGATACGCTGGTGTTGATCAGTGGTGAGATATTACGAAATCCATCCGCAAAAGTTGTTGACAGTACGCTCCGGATATATAAAAAGATCGATGTGGATTCTATAGCAGTAATATCAGTATCAGAAGATTCGGCTTATACTTTTCCATTGACCAATTATCAAAGTACGTTAGGCGAAACCCGTATTGCCGGCGATAATAACCAGGTAAGTGAGGTAACCCGACAAAGCGATGAAAAAGTTTTGTATAAATTAAAGATAGATGACTATACTTTACGTCGTAGAAACATTACTGCCCAGCCTACAGAATATATGAAAAAATTAATGGCTGAAAATAAAATTGCTATTGACGAAAAAGATTTAAAAAAGACAAATCAGCCAAAAACTGATTCTGCAAAAAAAGCAGAAGACCCTTTTCAGAATGAATTTGCGAATGAAAAAAATGACAGCAGTAAAACAAACAAAATCTCTTCTTTGAATGACCCTGAAAAATATGAAGTTTTAAAAACAGCTAAACATTATAATTATAAACCGCCAAAATTTTATATTGAAAATGGAGCCGTAGGATTTAATAATTCTGTTTTGTACAACCGTTATCAGCCTTTTGGCGGTGGTAGTGGCCCTATAATGCTCAACTCGGGGTCACCCCTTAATGGATTGATACGTTTAGGGACATCTGAATTAATGGAAGACATAAAAATAAGCGGCGGATTCAAGATCGGACAAAATTTAAAAGATAACGAATGGTTGCTGAGTTATCAGAATTACAAAAGAAGAATTGATTGGGGCGTTACTTATTACCGAAATGTACAACAGAACACAGACCAGGATGGGAATTTATTAGGCAAGATGTTTACCAATTTATACCAGGTAAATATTGCTTATCCATTTGATGTAACAAAAAGTATACGATTTTCTACAGGAATCCGTTCAGACAAGTTTGTCTATTTTTCATTAGTTAATCCATCACCCTATCTTCCGGTTGATCCGCTTTTTATTGCAGATGAAAAAACACTTTTTTCAACAACACACCTGGAATATGTATATGATAACACGTTAAACCCAACTATGAATATCTGGCATGGCATGAGGTATAAGGCATATATAGACTGGAACAGGCAGATCAACAAAGTACAATCTGCCAATGGGCCAAACACTTTTAATTTTGGATTTGATTTCCGTTACTACTACCCTATACTTCGCAATTTTATTTGGGCGGGCCGTGCTGCAGGTGATTTTAGCTGGGGCAATCAAAAAATGATCTATTATTTAGGAGGTGTGGATGGCTGGTTAATGTTTGGTTCTGCAGATAAATTTTTTAATCAAAATCCACAACCTGCTCCCGACCAGGATTATGCTTATCAAAGCCTGGCTGTAAATATGAGAGGATATAAACAAAATATTGCCAATGGAAATAATGCGGTAGTAATTAACAGTGAATTACGACTCCCTGTATTCAGCACATTTCTTAAAAAAACGATCAACAATGCTTTTGTACGTAATTTCCAGATCATACAGTTCATTGATTTTGGAACAGCCTGGAATGGTGCCTATAATAAAATAAAACGCCCCGAATCTGTTTTTGGAACACCGCCTGTGCAAGTAAAAATAAAAGCCGGTGGTGTAGGGCCATTTGCCGGTGGTTATGGATTTGGTGTGAGAAGTACTTTACTGGGTTATTTTATAAAATTTGATGCCGGGTGGCCAATGAGCGGATTTTTTAAAGGAAAACCGGTGTTGTACCTGGCGTTAGGACTTGATTTTTAAAATGGGGTCATGACAGCTCAAAACCGTCAGACCCCTAAAGCAATAGTAAACCTTTTGGAAATGCAATTTGGAGTTGCAGATCTGTACCATATCTATAACTGTGGAAACAATAAACAAACCATCTTCTTCAACAGAGAAAACTATTTGTACTTATAACTATGATTGTAGGCGTATGAATGCTTCAGATCTTTGTGACGCCTAATCACTCGTCTTTTCCGCCACCCATTTCCACCAAAAAGCAGTACAGGTTGCATACACAAAAATTTCGTAGAGTTCATCTGTAACTGAATGTGCACTTCTGTCGGCTGCCATAACTACTGGTACCATAAAAGCAATTGCCAACAGTGTTACAACTACACCCATAACATGAGTTGGCCAATACACCCATCCCATTTTTTTAAACCATACCTGTTTCATATTTTATTTTTTAATAGTGAAATAAATAAAAACTGAATATAAAGTTTACAAAGCCAGGCTTTGAAAAAATATTTTTTTATGTTCATCGTATTTTATTTTTAAGGGTATCAGTTTGTTCATTTAAGATCTCAAACCATTTCCAGCCAGCTATCGGTTCACAATTTCTCCCCCTTTTATATGCTTTTTTAAAAGACGACCAGTATTCGGGCATTGTTATATATCCGTATAGAACAGTAGCTATTACCGGAAAGGAAATATGCCCGTTACCCAACATAAAGCATTGCAGGCAACCCTCTCCTTCATCTGTAGTATCATAGTCGAGTAAAATATGTTTGATATCATGGCGTGCATAATGCGGCAGCAGGCTAAGTTGTTTTATTTCTAAAAAATCAATAAGGTCCCTGCCCAGTGAATGGTTGGGGAAATTTTTTAGTTCCTTCTCAGTAAACTGAAAAATTTCTGGCTTACGTACCAGGCGTAATACCGGCAATGCCATTTGATGTGTTAAAAAAACCAGTAACCGTGAACGCAGTTTTATGATCAGTTTATGCATTTTAAAAGTGCTTTGTATTTCAAAGTGAAAATATAAAAAATTTATTTTACTGCTCCTATCATTTTTTCCAGGGCATCAAGGTGTTGTTTAAATGCCTTCTCTCCCGGTTTGGTAATAGAATAAGTAGTATTGGTTTTACGCCCTATAAAACCCTTTTGTACTTTTATAAATACACTTTCTTCAAGGGTTTTTAAATGACTCGCCAGGTTACCATCAGTGATATTCAACAATTCTTTCAGCTCATTAAAATTTACAGCTGTATTTACTACCAGGGCACTCATGATGCCCAGACGTATACGACTGTCAAAAATTTTATTAAGGTGTTCAATCGGATTCTTCATGCTGCAAAATCTGTTTTATTTTCTTTCATATTTCCACCACATTACGGTACCATAAACAATATGTAACACACCAAAACCCATTGCCCAAAACTGCAAACCATATCCAATGAACCATAAATTAACTAATCCTAAAACCAATTGGCCATAGCCCAGGTAACGCACTTCACTTAATGTATACTTACTTGCATTTACCAATGCAAGTCCATAAAACAATAAACACCCCGGAGGCACAAGCTGGTATTCGCCCAATTGCATCATCTTTATCAGTAAAGCCCCGCCAACAGCAATAGGTATTATTGTATTCCAGAATAAACGCATGGTAGTAGCTCCCCAAATGGCTGTACCGTTTTTTTTACTCCGCAGATATGTAAAAAAGAAAGCCGAAATAAATGCTGCAATAAATGTTACAGTGGCAATCCAAAAAAGGTCGTTGATCAAATGATCACCTTCTGTACCCAACAGCCGGCTCAGCTGGCAATCTCCTTTTATCCAACACTGAATTTTTTGACTGGCCAACCAGGCCCCTCCCAATGCACAAATACCTGCGGCAATTCCGCTAAGTCCGCTTAAACTGATAAAGCGGCTGCTACGCTCCATTATTCGCTTAATGTGTTGAAGCTCTTCTAAAGATTGTTGTGGTGTGTTCATATAAAAGCACTTTGAATTACAAAGTAAATCATCAATTTTGAATTTTGCAAATTAATTTTCCCTCAATGGTAATAAAAGATGGGTAAGTTTAAAATACAACCTTTATTTATTGGGCCGGTTGTAGAGATTTTATTTAACTCACTGGCGCAGATATGCAGTATGGCATTTGAGAGTTGGCATATCTTTGCCTTGGTTCGTGGCACACGAAACAATGTTCCTTTGCCTTGGTTCGTGGCACACGAAACAATGTCCTTTGCCTTGGTTCGTGGCACACGAAACAATGTTCATTTAATCCCCATCAAATACGCTATATAAGTCATTTAAAAATCCAAATTCATCAATACCTGT
>JAYVUE010000319.1:0-2694 GCA_043788195.1 Chitinophagaceae bacterium | reverse complement strand
AATTGTGTTTTAGTTTCAAATAAAAATCCGTTTCTTTATGTAAATCGTCATGGGGGCAGACACAGCAACAAATACCCAGCCTGCGGCAAGCCCCGGACGGTAGCCGGTATTGGCGAAATGGCCCGCAATTTTACTGCTTTATGGAATTCAGGTGCATCAGTTGCTACATTATTAAAAACTGTGAAGAGTATTTTTAAGATCAGTGCAGGGTGGTTTGCAGTTGCCTGGGCCGTTTATGAATTTGGTGATTGCGTAGGTTGGTGGTAAAATTTATACAATGAATATTGTAAGTATAATTAGATTGTTAGTTTGTGTTGCCTGTGCATATGCAATTTTTATACAATTGCTTAGAATTATATGGCTGTATTTTCCTTCATTTCTTAAGGAAACTTTAATTTATAAAGTCAAAGAACCAGCGAAAACTCAGATGTTGTTCTATTATATCATGGCAAGCCTGATCATGGCTTACACTATTTTTGTTTCGTTAGAAAAAATTTTTTGAGCTGATTTTTTTACAAGTTATCTGTAACTGTATTTTCCCAGAGTTTCAATCCATCCCAGGCTAATTCAATTCCATTTGGCAACATAGCATTAACAACTTCGTGCATGCCTAACTGGTGACTTATATGTGTAAAATATGCTTTTGGCACTTTTAAATGTTGTACCATTGAAACAGCTTCATCCAATGTATAATGAGAGATGTGTTGTTTTTGGCGCAATGCATTTAATACCATTACTTCAGTTCCAATAATTTTTTCCTGTTCCCGATCTTCAATTTTATTGGCATCTGTGATATAAGTAAATTTCCCAAACCTAAAACCCAGTACAGGCATTTTTAAATGCCAGACTAAAATGGGCAATACCGGAATATCACCTATGTAAAAAAGAGAATCGTCAATGGTGATCAGATTCAGATCAGGTATACCCGGATATTTTTTATCAGAAAAAGCATAGGCAAATTCTCTTTTTACTGCTTCTTCGGTCAAAGAATTGGCATAAATATCAATGGGCTTTTGTTGAAAATAATTATAAGCCCGTACATCATCGAGGCCGGCTAAATGATCTTTATGAGGATGAGTAAAAAGAACTGCGTCGAGTTTTTTTACTTCGGCACGCAGCATCTGGTAACGAAAATCAGGAGTGGTATCAACAACAAAACAAGTGGTTGCACTTTCCACTAAAATACTGCTGCGTAAACGTTTGTCTTTTTTATTTGTAGAAGTACAAACTTCACAACCGCAGGCTATCATTGGCACGCCACTGCTGGTACCGGTTCCGAGAAATGTTATTTTTAATGGAGGGGAATGCACCAGGCAAAATTAGGGGTTGCAACTGGGAATTGGTAATTAGGGATTGGAGATTGGGGATTAATTCAAAGCTTATAGGTAATACAGTCATTATGCTGCCTCCAAATTACTAATTGCAAATTACTTAGAAACACTCATCACTTCATCATACATCTTCTGGCTTTCCTGGGTAAGTGCATCAAAGTTGATATTTAATTGCGGCATAAGATCAATAAGTGTATTTATTCTTCCTTCAGTTTGAAAAAATTTATTCAGAACCACAACTTTTTTTTCCTGTAAAATACAATAACCGCTATGAAAAGTTCCTCTTTCGTAACGGATAACATAACCGCTATCCTCAACTATCTTTTCTATTTTATCTAAATTATGTTGTGTGTATTTCATAATACCTCAAACCCCTAAAGGGGCTTTCCTTTGTTATAGTATTAATTTTGTTAAGCCTCTTTTAAACTCAATGCAATCTGCTTCATTTGTGTGTTACTAAAAAAAAAGCTTTTCAACAATCGTTAGTAAGTTATTGTTTGAATAAATCTAAAACAGCAAAAAAAAATTACTCTTCACAGTTCCCCCTTTAATGGGCGAAGGGGGTTTTACTTATTCGTCATCCTTATCACCGGCACTATCATTTCTTCAAGGCTTATACCTCCGTGCTGAAAAGTATTGCGGTAATAATTGGCAAAGTGATTATAATTATTAGGATAACATAGGTATAGATCGCCTTTGGCAAAGATAAAAGATGAATTTACATTGGGCACTGGTAACCCGGCTTCCCTGGGATCTCTGAAAGCCAATACTTCTTTAGCTTCATAATTTAAATTACGGCCGTGTTTATACCGGAGATTAGCTGTTGTTTGTTTATCCCCGATCACTTTTACAGCATTTTTAACCCTTACGCTGCCATGATCAGTTGCAACAATCATCGTTAGTTTTTTATCCGCAATTTTTTTAAGTGCCTGGTGAAGGGGGGAATGTTCAAACCAGCTTTCTGTAATACTGCGATAACTGGTTTCATCACCTGCCAGTTCTTTCAGCACTTCCATTTCGGTACGGGCATGACTAAGCATATCTACAAAATTATACACGATCACATTCAGATCATTCTGTAACATATTGTGCATATTATCAACCAGTTTCTGGCCGTCGTGGTTATTGGTGATCTTGGTATACGAATATTTTAGATCACCCTTGCCCAGTTTCTTTAACTGTGCTTTTAAAAACTCTTCTTCAAACATATTTTTTCCGCCTTCTTCATCATCATTTTTCCATTGTATAGGAAATTGTTTTTCAATATCAATAGGCATCATCCCTGCAAAAATAGCATTACGAGCATATTGGGTGGCGGTTGGTAAAATGGCATAAAAAGTTTCTTCTTCATGTATCCGGAAAC
>JAYVUE010000318.1:0-11729 GCA_043788195.1 Chitinophagaceae bacterium | reverse complement strand
AATTTATACTCTTCTAAAGTGTAGAACTTCGCTTCGGTAAATTCTCCCCCCTTGGGGGAGTTAGAGGGGGCTTCCAGTATTAAAAATTTATTGGCCTTCTCTAAAAATTTATCATCGGTCATCATTCCGTACTTTACAAATAGTCCAAGACTTTCCCATTTTTCTTCCAATGATTTGCGATCATTCTTAAAAATCTCTTCGAGTTTATCGGCCACTTTTTTAGTGATGTGCGCATTGATCTTGCGTACATTGGGGTCTCCCTGCAAATAACTTCGGCTAACATTCAGGGGTATATCCGGACTATCGATCACCCCATGCAGCAACATTAAAAATTCCGGAACGATATCTTTTACTTCATCAGTTACAAATACCTGGTTGCTGTATAACTGTATCTTATCTTTCTGAATTTCGTAACTCTGCTTTATTTTAGGGAAATATAAAATGCCGGTTAAATTGAAAGGGTAATCAACATTTAAATGGATCCAGAACAATGGCGCTTCGCCAAACGGATATAATTCTTTATAAAAATTCTGATAGTCTTCTGTAGTTAGTTCAGCAGGTTTTTTTGTCCAGGCCGGGGTTGTATTATTTATCTGTTTGTCATTAAAGAAAATCGGGACCGGTAAAAAGCGACAGAATTTTTCTAAAACTGCACTGATCCGGTGTTCCTCCAAAAATTCTTTACTTTCTTCATTCAGGTATAATACAATATCGGTACCTCTTGTTTCTTTAGTTGTTTCTTCCAGGCTGAATTTCGGGCTCCCATCACATTCCCATTTAACGGCAACAGCATCTTCTTTATACGACCTGGTTATTACTTCTACTTTATCACTTACCATAAAGGAAGAATAAAATCCCAAACCAAAATGCCCGATAATATTAGCTTCGTTTTGTCCCTTGTATTTTTCCAAAAATTCTTCTGCACCACTGAATGCCACCTGGTTAAGGAACTTATCTACTTCCTCGCCTGTCATGCCTATACCCCGATCGACAATGGTTAATGTTTTTTTGTCAGCGTCAATCTTAACATCGATCCTTAATTCGCCCAGCTCTCCTTTTGCTTCACCAAAAGAAGAAAGGGTTTTCAATTTTTGAGTTGCATCTACCGCATTACTCAGTAATTCCCTTAAAAAAATATCGTGTTCGCTGTATAGAAATTTTTTAATAATGGGAAAAATATTTTCCGTTTGTACCCTAATACTTCCTTTTTGCATAAATTATTTTTTATTATCTCTTCAAAAAAAATACCATTTACCAGTTTCTGCCAGCTTGGCATTATTATCATTTAAAAACAAAGGCCTCAAAAGAGGCCTTTATAATAATTTCTGAACTTCTTATCTTATCATAAATCGCTTCATCATCCTGAATTCCGGGTTTACAACCCGTAAGTCATAAGTTCCGGGAGCGAAATAGGCAGGTACTGTAAAGTTTTGGTCGATAAAGTTTACCTGAACAATAAAGTCGTACTGAAAAATTACCTGGCCTAAATTGTTTAATACCTGTGCTGCATAATGCCCCGGCTTAACTCCTTTGATGGTAAAATGTAAATTACCTCCCCTAGTGATCGGGTTTGAGTAAATGACATAACCTCCCGGAATACTTGTTGTAGTAAAAGATAGCTGTGCACCATAAGCAGTGCCGCCATTATTAACAGCATAAGCTTTATAATAATAAGTGGCTCCCTGTACCAACCCGTTTAATGTACTTGAAAAATTGCCGGCATTAATATTTGAAGAAGGCACTTTTGTACCCAACCCGTTTGCCAATCCACTGATACCGCTATACTCGATCCCGTAAGCGGTAACCGCACTGCAACCAATTGATGTAACTGAACCGTTCAATGTTACTGAATTTGGAGAAAGCACTGTTGCGCTGCCGGTAGTTACTGAAGCGATGGTATTGATTCCACTACCACTTGCAAAAACATTTATTGGTAAAGGAGCTCCTCCACCATTAACAGGTATATTACCATTATAAGACTGAACGGCAACCGGCGTGAATTTTACATAGATCGTTTGAAAATAAGCTGCACCTCCACCAGGTTGTGTTAAACTCAAAGAATTTGCATAAACACCGCTTGCAGTTGTTGCAAAACTGTAACCATTTAATGGCCCCACATTTATATTTCCTGCCAACAATGCATTACTTGTAATGGTAAATGAATTGGGACCTGCTGTTGCATTCAGGCAAACCGGTCCAAATGCAGTAAGGGTGCCCGCTGTTAATACCGGGGCCGAGGTTGTAAAAGATCCTTGTAGGCCATATGTTGTACCGCCACCATTGGTAGCATAAGCATGATAATAATAAGTAGTACTTGGTATTAAACCGGTAAGGTTAGACGAAAAATTAATACCAGCAAGATTTGTAGAAGCTACTGCTATACCGGTTCCATTGGGGAATCCATTGGCTAAACTATACTCAATGCCATAAGCAGATATAGCTGTGCAGCCTATTGCCGGGATGCTGCCGGCTACTGTAGCACTGATCTGTGTGATTGCACTTGCCACACCACTGTTAACTGTAGCCGCAGTATTGATACCTGCCCCTGAAGCTGCCACATTTATAGTAACTGCTCCGCCGCCACCTACAGGAATATTGCCACTATAGGATTGTACTGCAAGCGGGGTGAACTTAACAAAGATGGTTTGTGCATATGCGCCACTTCCTTGTGCTAAACTTAAAGTTGTTGTATAAGTTCCTAGTGCAGTAGTTGAAAAAGTAAATCCGGCTAAAGCCCCAACACTTACGTTTGCATTGCTGAGATTAGTACCTGTTATATTAAATGAATTGGGTCCGGCTGTTGTATTGGTACATACATTTCCAAAAGCTGTTAATGCACTGGCTGTTAAAACAGGCGTTGCTGTAATAAAAGATAATTGAGCTCCCCATGTTGTGCCGCCCGCATTTGTTGCATAAGCTTTATAATAATAAGTAGTAGTTGGGGTTAATCCTGTTAAGTTAGAAGTGAAATTTCCACCAGCCAGGTTACCTGAGGCTACTTGTGTTCCCGATCCGTTAGGAAAACCATTCATTAAACTGTATTCAATACCGTAGGCAGATATGGCTGTACAATTGGCTAGCACATTATTACCGGCACAGGTAGCGGAAATAGAAGTTATCGCACTGGCGACACCGGTAGTAAGTGAAGGTGCAGTATTTACACCAGCACCCGTTGCAGTTGCATTTGCAGGTGTTGGGGCTCCACCACCACTAACCACAATATTTCCGTTATAGGACTGAACAGCAGTTGGTAAAAATTTAACGAATATCTGTTGGGTAAATGAACCACCGCCTTGCGGAATACTCAATGTTGTAAGATAAGTACCTCCCGCAGTTAATGAATAGGTATATCCTGCCAAAGCAGCCACGTTAACAGGGGCTGCAGTTAATGCAGATCCGTTTATTGTAAATGAAAGCGGACCAGCCAATACATTCAAACACACATTTCCAAATGCCACTGAGCCACTTATGTTTAATGTTGGTGTTAAAGCCTGTGTAGTAAAAGATTGTTCCAAACCATAACCTGTACCACCTGCGTTAGTAGCATAAGCATGATAATAATAAGTGGTATTGGGAGATAGCCCGATCAAATTGGAAGAAAAATTACCACCGCTAAGGTTAGACGATGTTACTGGTGTACCTGAACCGTTAGGGAAGCCCAAACTAAGACTGTATTCAATACCATAAACTGTAACAGCAGTACATCCGGTTGTATTGATGGTACCAGCGCATGTAGCCGTAGTAGTGGTTATAGCACTGGCAGCACCGGTTGTTAATGTTGGAATTGAATTTATACCTGCGCCCGATGCAGCTACATTGATCGTAGTTGCCCCTCCGCCACTAACGGGTATGGGGCCACTATATGACTGAACGGCTACCGGAGAAAATTTTACATAGATATTCTGTGTGTATATTCCACCCCCCTGTACTAAGGACAAGGTTGCAAAGTAAGTGCCACCGCTTGTTGTTGAAAAAGTAAAACCACTTAATGGTCCTACATTAATATTGGCGTTAGTCAGGTTTGTTCCATTGATGGTAAACATATTTGGGCCAACAGTTAAACCTGTACATATATTTCCAAAAGCTGTTAAGGCTGTAGCCGTTAATGCAGGTGCCAGTGTAGTAAAACTTTGTTGTGTACCATAGGCAATACCTGCCGCATTGGTTGCATAGGCATGATAATAATATATTGTGCCGGATAATAAACCCGAAATAGCAGAAGAGAAATTAGCACCACTTAAATTGCCTGAATTTGCTTGTGTTCCTGTTCCGTTAGGAAAACCATTGGTGGTACTATACTCAATGCCATATGGAGAAATAATGGTACCACATGCAGTAGTGGCAGTACCGGCAAGTGTAGCAGAATTAATTGTGATCAAACTGGCCGCTCCGGTAGTAACCACTGGTATTGGATTAATACCTGATCCGGTTGCAGCAACATTAATTGCTGTTGCGCCTCCACCACCTACAGGAATATTGCCGTTATAAGATTGAACAGCTACAGGACTAAACTTTACATTGATCGTTTGGGAAAAAGCCCCACCACCTTGTACTATACTTAATGATGCTGTATAGGGGCCAGCTGCCAATAATGAATAAGTAAACCCGGCTAAAGCACTAACTGTTACAGGAGCAGCAGTAAGTGCAGTACCTGTGATTGTAAATGTGTTAGGGCCAGCCGTTGTACCTGTACAAACATTACCAAAACCTGTAAGTGTTGTAGCGGATAATGATGGAGATACGGCACCCGAAGGGGTAACCTGTAACCATGTGGTACCTACCCTTAACTCATCAAATTCAATGAATGGTGTGTTGGTAGGATTATCCTGGCGAAGAAAAACCCTGGCCACACTCGTAAGGTCTGTACCCGCAATTGATGTTGCATCTGCAGCAGGTTCAGCGCCACCAATAGCTGCAGTATTCAGCCATATCCTGGACACATCATCACCAACTAACGGATTAATATCATAAGCTACAACTATAAAACAAGGTGTACCCGGGGTCAGGTCAGTTGCCAGCCATGTTACTGCAGTATTACTTCTTGTTGAAACACCTACATTAAATTTACCGGCAGTAGTACTCAATCTTGTCCATACCGTTCCTCCAAAAAGTGAAGTTGATGCAGATTGAATAAACCCGTTAAAATAACCTCCGGTAAGGCCCAGCGTACCTAATGAGGAAACATTCAGGATAAATGACCTGTAAACAGATCCTGTAGTTTGAGAAGTGAAGTTGGTATAATAATCTGTTCCTGAAGCATCAAATTTTACTTTATTACCTGTTGATGGGGCAAGTCCGGGATAAGTTAAACTTGTAGCATCAACCAGGATAGAATCACCACTATTTATTATAAACCATGGGCTGGATCCAGATGCACTTTGCGCTCCCAATCCTAAAATAAGATCCGGCGTATATGCAAAAGGCTCTGTCAACAACTGGCTCTTGCTACTAAGAGATACCGCTATTAAAATAAATAAAAAATAAATTTTTTTCATGATCAGAATTTGTGTTTAAAAAACATCTCAATTTTTTCTTTAAAAACCAAATAAGAGTCATACCGTTATTAGGTTATGACTCTTACCATCTATTGAAAGTTCAGGACTGATTATTGCCTGGTTACATTTATATCATCAATTTCAAATGTTGTTGTTTTTGTTCCAGTTAATCCTCCCATATATTTAAAAGCAATAAAAACTGTTTGCCCAACGTACGGTGTAAGACTAAGCGCCCCGGTTGATGTTAATGAACTGAAAGTGCTGGAATTAGTAGTTGATGTATTACCCGGAATATTAGCATTGGTTGTTAACTGCGTCCATGTAGCACTGTTAGGATTACCCCCAGCTATATAATTTGTAGAGATAAAAGCATGTAAAGTGGTTGGCCCCTGGGCAAACTGAAAGGCAGTACTGAAAAACAATTTTGGAGTTAACAAACCGCCGGGGATGGCAATGGCCGGTGTTATTAGCCAGGCTGTATCAAGGTTTAAGCTGGTTCCGAAAGCTGATACTTTTACCGCTTTTCCGGAGGATCCGAATACCGTATTTTTATATTTGGCAGTTGCATTAGGTGCGATATTTGACCATCCCGGAAATGTAAACTCCTGGTTATTATCAGCCGTACCCAAAGAACCAAAGTCTTCTTCAAAAATAGCGCAACGGTTTCCGGTAAAATTAATGTCAGACGGATCTCTTAATACCAATTGCTTGGTACCATTATATTGTGTGTATAGTGCAATGATTGAACCGTTACCTGATGGAGGATGTGATCCGGCAAAATTAGCATAACCACTGGTACGCACATCAATGCTGCTGCCGGTGCAACTTTTAATATAAAGATCAAATGAATTTTTAGCTGCTGAAGTATCTGCAAATGTTCTGGTAATATCATAATTAGAAAATTCATAACCGTCAAGCTTGATCAAAGTTCCTAAATCTACACTTTGAATATTTGTTGACAGTTGAGCAACAGTAGTAGAAGTAGCAACTACAGGATTATTAAAAGTACCCCTGGCAATATAGGTATCAAATAAAGTATAAGGAATACCGGCTAAAGAAGGGCTATTTGGAATAGAGGTATCGAGTACACCAATTTGTATCATTCCCGCATAATCACTTAGGTATAATCCTTTACATTTAATATAAATTTTTCTGCCGATCGGGTATGATGTATATAAATTGGTACCCTCTAATTTTATGTCAAGGCCACCGGTTGCATCCTTTATATAGATCTCTTTGTACAGGTTACCGCTTTTATCATCTGCAATAACAGTTCCTGAGATGATAAGATCTGTAGTAATGGCTTCAAAACCACCTGATAAATGCTTTGCCTTTAAAGTAGCAATAGAAGTATTGGCTACAATATTAGGATCAACATAAGTTGGCGGCTCATCAAAATTCTTTTTACAGGAACTAACTGTAACCAACATCAAAAAAAGTACTGTAATTACAACCGGGATTTTTAAAAACTTGTTCATGATTTGTTTATTTAAAAAGTTTATTTTTTTAATTAAAAACGGATGCCGATACTGGCAAAATAATTGAGCCCGTATGCATAAAATTGTTTTGACGGAAATTTATCCGGGTTTTTGAACTGAAAATCATATCTCAGTTGTTCAAAACCTCCCGAAACGATGTTCTGATTATTAAGAATATTGTTTACGCCTAAATTGAATAACATAAAAGTTCTTTTCTTTAATGTCCTGAACTTGTTGTTCATTAACCAGGAATATCCGAGCGAAGCATCCAACGTATATTGAGCTTTTAATTGTGTCTGATCTATGATCTTGTGAAATTGAGCAGAGTTAGGATCCAAACCATCTACTGCAGGAGCAGTTCTTCTAACCGGACTGAAATTAAGGAACATCTGGTCAAAATAATTGAAATTGACACTGGCAAACCAGAATTTGCGTGAGCGGTAATTTAAACCAATAGTATAGGCCTGCTGCGGTGTAGCCACATAAAAATTCTTTGAATAAACAATATCTTTTGAAATGATCGCTGAAGTGTTATCTACTGTTACAACTGCATTCTGGCGGGTATTATAACGATACCTTCCAATAGCTGCAGCTGCATTTAAGGTTAATCTTTTGTAAAGGATCACTTCTGCCCCTAATTCAATTCCCATATGCTCTTTACCGATATTACTCAATGAATAATTTCCAAAGGTTTTAGCCAGGTCATCATAAAAATTTAAAACATCCAATTGATTTTTAAATACTGTGTAATATCCCGTTGCCCTGAATTTTACCGTAGGGGCTATCAAAACATACCCTGCTTCTATGGAAGATATTTGTTCAGATTTAAGATCATCCTGTACAAAATCCCTGGTGCGTGGTGACAGGTAAGCATTTTCAAAGAAGGGCGCTTTTGTAACATAGGCCGCATTTACGAAAACATAATTTCCCTGGCTAAATTTATAAGTAAGACCCGCTTTAAAAGCATAATTATAAAAATGCTGTTCTTTTGATTTGCCAAAAGAATTATTTTGGAATAACCCGGTTTTAACATTCCCCACTCTCCAGAAATTTGTGTAAGAATGTTCACCGCTGATAAAAAATTCAACTCTTTTTAATTTTACATCAGCCTGTACCCATTCGGATGTTTTTTGAATATTGATATCATAATTATAACCGAACTTATCTCCTTTTGCTAAAATACGGTTGGGGTGATTGACATCATTTTGAATAGCCATTTGATCGCTGGCAAAATCCCTTTGCGCAAACTGGTTAATGTCTACATAAAAAGCACCGCCCAACAGATCATTTACTCTTTTAAAATAATTATTTTTCTGGCTTTCAAAAGTTAATCCTGCTGTAAGGTCAATATGTTTGTTGATCGAAGTATTTAATACTGTATTAAAATTAAAGCGATTGGTACGGGTCACTCTTTCTTCTAAAATATATACTGACCTGTTACCTGTAACATTATTACCAAGAACACCATTTGCATCTCTGATGGTTTCCCTGTTGGCATAGTTGGCATTATACAATGCATCCCAATTGATCTGGCGTTTGTTTACATCATTTTTTAAGGAATTCAGTATCTGTTGTTTTCTTACAGGGTCTGTTTCATAGCTTGGAAGATAACGGTAATAATCAGGGCGTGGATCCGGTGCATTGTACCAATCCAAACCTGTTGTACTGCGATCACCCAATGAATAGGAGGCAGCTGATACAAGGGTTGTTTTATCATTTATCTTCCATTCGTGAGTAAGGATTCCAAAGGGCTGAAAAGATTTTGCAACACTTACATTTCTTTTTTTACCATTCTGGTAACCCCAGTATGGATTATAAAAATTTGTGCCTGCAATATCCAGCATCTCCTTAACAGAAGAACCCTGGCGTCCATTTTCTGTTGGTGTTGCAAAAGCAACAAATGATAAAAGGTGCCTGCTATTGATCCTTTTGTCAACACCTGCATAAAGTGACCATCCATCGTAAAAAGTTCCGTCAGAAAATCCCTGATCTGCCCAGCGACGTGAACCCGAAACACTGAAGGCCCATCCTTTTTTATTAAATCCTGTAGAGTGTGTAATATAGAAACGGTTAGTGTAGTTTCTGTTAGATACAGCATAATTAATAGTAGTTTGCTTGCGCTGGCGAAAAGCCCTGGTATCTAAAAAAGTAGAGCCGCCAAGATCACCTGCTCCATATTTTGCAGCTTGTAACCCGTTTGTATTTTGCCGGTTACGTAATACATCATTTAAACCTCCCCACAAACCATAGGGGGTAAACCCATTATCAAGGTTTTCCATCGGAACACCGTTCATATATGTGGCAAAAAGGTCGGAATCATATCCCCTGATACGAAACCGCACCGCACTGAAATTGAATGTTGCCGCATTGGTAAAAGGATTTCGACCCGAATTCATCTGAGATGAAATGTTTTGTGCACTTCCATCCTGGTTATCATTTTCATCTAATGATACAACCGGGATATTATCGAGTGCATTTTCTTTTATATCATCAAGTGATGTATCAGCAACTGCTGTTATCGTCGTATCTTTTTTCACTTTTACTTGCGAAAAAACAGGGGAAATAAAACCCAATAAAAGTATCATCCCCAAAAAGCCAAGTTTGTATTTATGCATAGTTAGTCGGTTAAACAAGGGCGCAAGGTACTAATTATTAGTGGTTAGAAAAGTAAAAATTATAGAATAAATGGGAATGTTACCAAATATTCTAATACGGCATGCCTAAAGTAAAATATGATTAGATTTGCCCAAATAAAAATACATGAAGAAAGGAATTTTTGCGTTGCTGTTTACATTATCATTTATTGGCATTTCTGAACGCTCTTTTGCATGGGGAAAAAGAGGGCATGAAATAGTTGGAAAACTGGCCTATTATTTTTTAGATGAACCTACAAGACAACTGGTTAAGAAATATATTGGGAATCTTAGTTTTGAAGAAGCCGCTAACTGGATGGATGATGAACGAAGTAACAGTTACTATAACTACATGCGTACCTGGCATTACCTTGATATTGATAAGGGTATGGAGTACGATAAAACCTCAACGGAAAGAAATATCCTTACTATTTTACATTCAGCTATTGTGGACCTGAAACTTTTTAAAACCAAGGGCAAAAAAGATATAAAAAGAGACCTCTTATTGATCTTTCATTTAGTTGGTGACCTTCATCAACCCCTGCATACGGGTTATGCTATTGACAAAGGGGGTAATACCATTGAAATCACTTCGGCTTCAGTAAGTGGCAATTTGCATAGTGTTTGGGATACCCAGATATTAGATGCAAAAAATATAACGTTCGACTCCTGTATTCAGATCTATTCTGCACTGGATAGCATTGAAGTTGCTGAAATTAAAAAAATAAATGAATTAAAATGGATGTACCAATCCCGCTCTTTCCTGGATACGGTATATAGTTTTAAAAATAATTTTCTTGATCAGCAATATATCGATAACAGTGCTATCATTATAAAAAAGCAACTGGTAACCGCCGGCCTTCGTTTAGCCAGTATTTTAAAAACATGTTTGAGTACACCAGTAACTAACGATCCTGCATACAATAATTTTGATCTTGAGAATTACCTGAGCATGTATGAAATGATGATGAGGGTTTTGATGAGCTGATGCTGGATACTAAATACTGGATAAATGCATACTCTACTAATTACCCGACTGCTTATCCAGTATTTAGTATCCAGCATCCAGCATCACTTCACAATAATAATCTGTTCTTCAGTGATCAACGGCATATTTTTAAACCGTAATACAATATTACCTGTAGTCACTACATCTTTCTGGCAATACGTAACTATTCGTTGCAGGTTTTTTTCATTGTAATAAACATCAGCCACCATACTTCCGTCAATATCATCTTTAGGAGAAGGCACCTCCAATGCGGCTGCTAATAATTTTAAAGAAGTGTAATGTTTGTAATCGCCAAAACGCCAGTATTGAAATGTATCCACCATATTGGTTTCCCATGGTTTCATATTCTGAAAATCCAGGTAAGGTGGAATCAAAAGTCCATTGATCAAAAGGCGGCGGCAAATGAATGGGATATCGAATTCTTTGATATTATGGCCGCAAAAACTCCATTTATTATTGTTGGCTTCCATTTGCCCGATCGTGTTTGTAAAATCTTTAAGTATAATTTTTTCATCATCACCATAAAAAGATTTCAGCCTTAATTGTAACGATGCAGTTTCTATTTTAAAATATCCGATACTGATACAGATTATTTTTCCAAACTCGGCCATGATACCGGCCCGCTGTGCATAAAATCCGGGGGCATCAATATTTTCTGGTAAGCTGCGTTGTACTTTTTCTTCCCATAAATTTTTCCATTCTTCAGACAGGCCATCAAATGCCGGAAAGCCCGGAACGGTTTCAATATCTATCAATAGCAGGTTTTCAACACGAATGTTTTGCATAGCGGGTGATTAAGGCTACTAAAATACAAAGCTAATTTTGAAAAAGCAATAGTGGGGGATGAACAGTGGGTGTATGGTAGTGGGCAAAGTGTAGGTTTCAACCTGCCTACCGGTAGGCAGGTTATTAAAATTGCGTACAATAAGATTATTCGCTAAACCTCATAAATTTTACCAGCTTGCAAATCCAGATGGTTTCCAAGTTATGAACTGTGAACCATAAACTATATAACTAAAGATCAAATAGATACTGGCAATAGATAAAATAAAGGCTGCAAAATTGCATTCTTTCACAAAAATGTGTATTTTGCCAACTTATTGCTTATAGTCTC
>JAYVUE010000317.1:0-5973 GCA_043788195.1 Chitinophagaceae bacterium | reverse complement strand
TTAATTCTTAACTCTACACTCTAAACTCTTAATTCTTAACTCTACACTCTAAACTCTTAATTCTTAACTCACACCGCCTTCCTAAGTTTTACCAGTTTCTCCAGCAAAGGTTCCAGTAATTCCAGTTTCAACATATTGGCTCCGTCGCTTTTTGCTTTTGAAGGATCAGTATGTGTTTCTATGAATAATCCATCGGCACCAACGGCAATAGCAGCTTTGGCAATAGTTTCAATCAGTTCCGGATTTCCTCCTGTTATACCTGCATTTTGATTGGGCTGTTGCAATGAATGTGTGCAATCCATGATCACGGGTACATTGATCTCTTTCATCCAGGTGATATTGCGGTAATCAACCACCAGGTCCTGGTATCCAAAACTATTTCCTCTTTCTGTCAGCATTACTTTATCATTGCCGGCATTTTTTATTTTTTCAACTGCAAATTTCATGGAAGGCCCGCTTACAAATTGTCCCTTTTTTACATTAACAATTTTTTCGGTTTTTGCAGCAGCAATCAACAGGTCTGTTTGACGGCAAAGAAAGGCCGGTATTTGTAAAATATCAACATAATTAGCTGCCATAGCTGCTTCTTCTGCAGTATGAATATCCGTGATGGTGGGTAATGAAAATCTTTCCCCTGTTTTTTTTATCAGCGCTAATGCTTTTTCATCGCCAATGCCGGTAAATGAAGAAGCGCTTGTACGGTTGGCCTTACGATAAGATGCTTTGAAAATATACGGGATCGATAATTTAGTACAAACAGCAGCCACTTTTTCAGCGATCTCTGTTACTATTTCTTCAGATTCTACAACGCAGGGACCCGCAATTAAAAAGAAATTGCCTGCATTGTATTGCTGGCGGGTAAAGATATCCTGTAAATATTTTTCCATATTGCAAAAATACTAATAGCCGATGGCTTTAAGAAACTCTTCTTTTTTTCGCCTGGAAACATCCACATAATTGCCATTTTGCAATTCGATCTGTCCGCCGTCGCCTTTGATATAGCGTTTAATATATTTCAAATTGATCAAGTGGGAGTGGTGGGTACGGAAGAAAATATCTTGGGGCAATAATTCTTCAAATTCTTTTAAAGTTTTAGAAGCAATGATCTTTGTTTTGTTACTAAAATAGATGTTGGTGTAGTTACTGTTGGCTTCAAGGTGCACCACATCATTGATATCATAAAAGCATAAACCTTCCAAGGTGGGAATGGCTAATTTATTCAATTGCTTTTTTGGGTGTTGAATATTTTGTTGTAAAAGCTCGGCCTGGTCTTTAATATCAGGTTTTCCTTTAGTCTGAATATTGGCTATCGCAGACCTTAATTCTTCTATGTCAATCGGTTTCAATAAATAATCAAAAGCAGCATATTTAATGGCTTTGATAGCATACTGGTCATAAGCTGTGGTGAATATGAGATGAAAGTTCTTGTCTTTTATTTCATTGAGCATCTGGAAGCCATTCATACCCGGCATTTCTATATCAAGAAAAACAATTTCAGGCTGGTGCATTTCAACGGCAGCAATACCTTCAAATCCGTTAGCAGCTTCTGCAATAACCTGTACGTCCGGACAATAATACTTTAGTTTTTCCTTCAGGCCCAGTCTGCCTTTGGGTTCATCATCTATAATAACAGCTTTTAGCATTAAATAATTTTTAAGTTTACCTGAACATTGGTACCAGTTGCTTTTTCGTTTTCATAAAGATCGGTAATGACTACAGATGGCGTTGTTTCTTTATTGAATAATTTTATCCTGTCGTAACTCATTTGTAAGCCATACGATTGTTCTTTTCCTGTATTTATATGTTTTGATGCAGACCTTCCAATGCCATTATCCATTATAGCATAAACAATATGATTTTCAGTTTTTGAAATATTTATTAAAAGCAAACCATCATTTGTTTCTTTATTCCTGAGCCCATGTATAATAGCATTTTCTACAAATGGCTGGATGATCAACGGCGGCACTTTAAAATCGCTGTTCATCAATTCTTCATCTATATTCAACTTTGTGGTAAATTTATTTTCACTGCGTAATTCCTCAAGTTCTATATATAATTTCAGTGTTTCTATGTCTTTTGAAAAATTGACCACATTTTGTTTACTGCTATCTAACACATTGCGGATCAGTTTGGCAAATTTATTCAGGTACAGTGTTGCATTGTATTTATCATTACTTTGTATAAAAGCATCAATACTATTGATGCAGTTGAACATAAAGTGGGGATTCATCTGGGCTTTGAGGGCGGCCATTTCTGTTTCAATGATATGCTGTTTTAACATCGCCGCTTTTTGAATATTTCCAGTTATCCGTTTAATAATCAGAAAAAGTGCTGTAAGGACGATGAGCATTTCACCGAGTGTGGCCCACCATTTTTTATACCAGGGAGTAGGGATGAAAATAAAACGGGAAATACTTTCTTCCTTAAAGGGGTAAACATTGAAATTAAGTGTATGCCAGCCTCCTGATAAATTAGCCAGGTCGATCATTTCGCCATTAGGAAAAACCTGCCAATGATCATGCTCATCATCTTTAAAGTAAAGAAGGGCAGAGCTTCCATTAAAATTATTTGCACTAACAAAAAAAGTTTTATTATCGCTTAAAGATAAGGTCAGGCTGTCGGTAAAATGGGTAAGGGGATGCCATATATTTTTATGGTCATCGTCACTGGTAAATATATAATGATAGGGTTGTGCTGTTTTTTTGAGATCAAATTGTACCCATCCTCCCGAAGTACCTGCCAGCCATTGTGAAGAATCTGTTTTATGAACCGGGGAATAAACACCCGGAATTATATTTTGAAAACCTGCAACAAGTAGTTGCTTATCATTTTCACTCAATTTAAAACGGGTGATGTGATCAGCAGATAAAGCGTAATTATTTTGGTTGCTATAAAAAAAGGACATGTAGGCCTTGTTCTTTTGTTCTGTAGTATTGATAAGAGAATTTGTGGTGAGGTTATAAATATAAGTTCCATTTGTGCAATTGATCATTATCTGAGAATCACTGATATTCCTGTAATCCAAAGGTACAATGTCAATGCCACGTGTTTCAGTTAAAAGTCTGATGGTATCATTTTGGCAGGTTGCGGTATAAAATGAAGTATATTTTGTATTCAGTAAAAACTGCCCCGGCTTATATTCAAACAAACCCATAAAAAAAGGGTAACCAATTTTAGGATTGATGACGTAATTTTTAAGTGTAAGTTGCCCATTAGTTGTTTCAACAAAATAAATCCCAGCATCTCCGGCAACCATTATTTTTTTGTTATACCCAAGGCACACTTTGTATACACGAGGTGTATGTAATCCTGAAGCAACCATAACAGGGGTTATTTGCCGGTTAATAATATAAAACAATCCCTTGTCTGTTGCTGCCCAAAGCGTATCCTTATTAACTTGGAATAATTGATTTATTTTTCCGGTAATTGAACCCGGTATTATTTTTTGTATGATATGATCCTTACCCGTTATATACAGTCCTTTTTCTTCAACATAGGAATACGTCAGATCTTTTTGTAAGGCTACCATTGTTATTCTGTCGTTGAATGAGATGGCAGGTTCATTATCGTAGGTAAGAAGTTTATAATAAAGTTGTGAACTATCAGACAAACTTGTATAGCTGATACCCTGGTTGGCTGTTGCTACAAACAGGTGGTCTTTATCATCTATATAAATGTATTCGGTGTTATTGCCTGGGATACTCCAGCGGTCCTGGTCGTAATGTTTGTATTGTGTCACAACTTTGTCGTTCACCGGGTTGTAAACTAAAATACCATTATTACTGGTAGCACAATAAATTAACCCATTCTTTCCGCGTGCCAGTGACCTGATATTATCTGTTTTCCTGCCATTTCCAAGGTTACATAATTTAATTTTTTTTGTTTGCCTGTTTACATGATATAATCCCTGCGGGGTTGCTACCCAGGCTGATATGCTGTCGATGGCTACTACATCATTAATATATAGGGATGGATCGTCTTTACTTTTTCCTGTAAAAAAACGATCTGCGATAGTTGTTCCAGGCGTATTGAATGAAATATAATATGCTCCTTTGTTTTCCCTGTACCATATACCTGCCGGTGATCCATCAACAGGGTTTTTTATCACCGACAAAACGCCGTTGATATCATTGATGATGAACTGAAGTGAAGTATCTTTTAAATTAAGTTTATACAATGAAGCACTGTTATGCCCCGAATATATCCAAAGATTGCCCTTTTTATCTTCGCACAATGGTTCTGTATAAAATGGCTGAAAGCGATCATGCACTTTATATAACCTGGGTATAGAAGAAGTGAGGTCAGTTGCATTAATGTACAGCAATCCTTTTACAGAACCAACATATAATTTATTGCCGCTACCTTCAACAATATAATTTGTCCAGCCTCCAAAAAAATCACTATGCCCGGGTACAATAAATGGTTTTACTTTTTTCCCGTCATAATAATATAATCCTACCGAAGTGCTTATCCATAGCATGTTATCAGCAGCGGTAAACATTTTTATAATGTTACAATAGGGTAGTCCCTCGATAGTAGTGATATGGTTAGAACGCAATACCTTTTCCTGGGCAAATACATGAATCGCTGCTATTGAAAAATATATCACAGCTATTATTCTAAACACCCTGCACCTTTTATATTGAACCTTATATTTCATTCAGTTTTCATAAACCTCTACGATGGAAATAGGTTTTACAACTTTCACATTTTGTTTCACAAATAGTACCGTTTTTACTGTTTTTATAAGTAACACATTTCATATATTTCCTTCTGTTAACACCGGTGCATCTTTTGTACCAGGTTCTGTAAGCGAAACAAACACATTTTTCAAAGCTGCTAATTTTTCTTGAAGACCCTTTAATACCGTATTCCGGATTATTGATAAAATCATTGCCCCATGCAGTGAGGTTTGCAAATAAACCTGTAGAAGATAGTTGGCGTAGTGTACAGTTGTCTTTATTCCAGCACCAGGCTATCCAGCCTGTTTCAAATTGCTTTGCTATTTTTAAAATTTCGGGATAAACAAGTGAAAGGTCGTAATTGCATTGCTCACCGCTTTCTGATTGGTAGCTGGCTACTTCTCCTATTACTATTGGGAGGTTGGCATTTTTTGTCAGTTGAAATTCATTTTGAAAATCGGCAATAGTAGCATTGAGTTTAGGATAGGCCCACCAGTAAGTATGTACTCCAAACACGATGTTCTTTAAAGGATCACTGTTTATGAGTGAATACCCCACCTGCCTGATCACATCCATACTCTGTCCGCCATCAGGCGCATCGATCATCACCGGTATATGTATACCTGCATTGCGTAAAGCTACAATTGCAGTCTTGTAATTGGTTTCAAATTGTATTGCTGCTGCCTGAGGATTTGCGGTCCAGCGGCAATGGCCCATTTCGTTGGCAATATCCATGATCAGGTACTGCTGGTGTTTTTTGATGAGTTGCACTACTTCAGGCTGTGTCCACCAGGCCGTGATGATCTGGGGAAATGCAGCCCAGTTATTTGTAGTGGTAAGGTCCCATAGTCCAATGATCGGGATCAGTTTATACCTTGCACACCTTGTAAGTAAAGAGTCAAGATCTTTTAAAGCAAAAGCGCTGCGGGCAGGCTGTCCGTAATTGTTATACCATTGAATCCTAACACAGTTGGCTCCTGTCTTTTCAATCTCACTTAACCTTTCCGTGCCATTATTCATATTAGCAGGAAAATTCCAGTCATCCAATACAGGATAATTTATTCCCCGCAGGGTAACGGTATCACCGCAAAGGTTGTATAAGTAACGACCCGATACATACATGCTATCGGCCTGAGCAAGTGCGGATAAACCAATCAAAAGACTATAAAAAAAAATTATTATTTTCATAATTTTAAAAAATTATTATTTTTTCAACTATCGGATCTTAATCTAAAGGGCGAGGGATTAATTGCTTACTATTCAAATCTAAAGTTAATGCTAAAGGAAAACT
>JAYVUE010000316.1:0-2985 GCA_043788195.1 Chitinophagaceae bacterium | reverse complement strand
CCCCGGAGGATAAACAAATTGTGGTTGATCCCCTGCAAATGAATTTACAAAATGCTAAAAATGTAAAAGCGCTATTGCAACTTGGTGTTTCAAATGAAGGGAAAATTGATGACAGCATCCAATTGAAATCTGTTAACCTGGTTAATAATTTTTACAGTAACAATGATTTTAAACCTGTTTGGAGTAATAATGAAAAATGGCAACCACTTACCGATTCATTATACCAGTTTATAGTAAATGCAGAATTACAGGGACTTTTCCCGGCTGACTATCATTTTATTCACTTACAATCTTTAAAAAATAAATTAGATAAGGATTCATTGAAGCGAATGGATGCTAATTTGTGGGCAAGGGCAGAGCTGATGCTTACTGATGGCTTAATGCACATTATTAAAGACCTGAAGCAAGGGAGATTACAACCGGATAGTGTTTCGTTAAATAAAGATACCAGCCTGGCAGAAAATTTTTATACAACAAAACTAAAAGAGCTGCTGGAAAAGAAACAATTCTCCCCTATACTAAATTCGTTACAACCAAAACATAAAGGTTATTGGTTGTTAAAGGATGGGATCAAACTCTTTATTGACAGTATGGATAGAAAATTATACACTTACGTAACTTATCCTTACAAAAAGGGAGACATAAAAGACTCCTCTTTTTTTATAAAAATTTTGCAAAAAAGATTAGGCGAAAGCGGTTGTATTGATTTTATTAATAAACTTCCGGATTCAGCCCAGTTAAACAATGCTATTCAGAAATATCAAAAACGAAAGGGCATAAAAGCTGATGGAAAGATATCTACTTCATTGATAAAGATCCTGAATACGAATGATGTTGAAAAGTTTAAGCGCATTGCAATTACACTGGACCGTTATAAACAAATGCCGGCAGAAATGCCTGTAAAATATATTTGGGTAAATTTGCCGGGTTATTATCTACGGGTCTTTGATCATGATACCATTGCTTTGGAGTCGAAAGTAATTTGTGGAAAGCCCGATACAAGGACACCATTACTGAACAGCGAAATAACTGATATTGTAACGTATCCAACCTGGACGGTACCTACCAGCATTATTGCAAAATCCTATCTTCCAAAATTGAAGAATAACCCAAACTACCTGTCCAGGATAGGATTAAAATTAATGAATAGTAAGGGCGAAACTGTCAATCCGGGATCTATCAACTGGAGCAAATATTCAAAGGGGATTCCTTTTAAAATTATGCAAAATAGCGGTGATAATAATGCGTTGGGAGTTATAAAATTTAATTTCAATAATCCTTTTGCAGTGTACCTGCACGATACCAATCAACGCTATCTTTTTAAAAATGCTGCAAGGGCATTAAGTCATGGATGTGTGCGTGTACAGGAATGGGAAAAACTGGCTTTTTTTATTGCCCGTAACGATAGTATCAATAGTACAAATAGGGATTCTTTAAAATACACAACAGATTCAATCCGCAGCTGGATTGCACATAAGGAACGAAGACGCATAGACGTCAAAAATCGTATTCCATTATTTATCAGATATTTTTCATGTGAAGGGATGAATGGGAAAGTGATTTTTTTTGATGATATTTATGGTGAAGATAAAGTGCTTAGGGAAAAATATTTTGCCAACAAATGACCCAAAAAATTGTATTCCTGGCTTTTTACAAATCGCAGTATAAAAAAATGCTATACCAAAAAAAGATAATTTCTCAATTTATTTTTATAGTAAATTTCTTCCTTATTTTACTGTCTCCGGCTTTTGCTCAAAAGCAGGATCCTGGTACCCAAAAAATAGCGACTAAAAAAACAACAAGGATCTTTTATGGGATAGCAAGTTTTTACTCTAATAAGTTCAATGGGAGGCGTACAGCAAATGGCGAGACTTTTAGTCAGGCGAAAATGACTTGTGCCTGTAATGTATTGCCATTAGGCACTTGGGTGAAGGTGACCAATTTGCGTAACAGCAGGTCGGTGGTAGTTAAAACCAACGACAGAATCCATCCAAAAGTGCGTAGGGTAGTAGATATGACAAGGGCTGCTGCTGGTAAACTGGGGTATATTGCAAGGGGGCTTACGAGGGTAAAAGTAGAGGTGATCGGTCGTAATAAGCCTTTATAAGGTATTAAAAAGCAGCAATCAAGGTATTTTTACACTCAGTGAAAGGGTATAATAGTTTGAATTATGTTGGTAAATTATTTTATGTTTTGGAACTAAGCGACTATTTTTGTTGAGATTTAGAAAACTAACTTTTATGAAGAAAATCTTATTATCATTTTTAGTCCTTGGATTGTTTATAAACAGCTATGGACAAAATGACTACAAAAAGCGTTCGGCCCTGGCTGTTCACTTTGTTCTTAACGATTATAGTACTGCTACTAATTTAAGATCTAGTGGCATGGCTTCCATACTTAAGTCGAAGGAATGGCACAAAACCAAAAATATGGCAGCCGGCGTTGCGCTTAGTTATATTAAGGGTTTAGGTCCTCATCTTGATTATACAGTTTCATTATCTGGTTCTTTTCTTAATTATACGGTGCCTGGAAAGGGTGCAACCAATAACACCGATCTATTGCTTGAAGGAGTAGCTACTGCCAATCTTAAACTTTTTACTGATAAATATTGGTTTAATCCTTTTCTTACTGCAGGTGTTGGTGCATCTAAGTATGGTGGTTATTGGGGTGCTTTTATTCCGGTTGGGGTTGGTTTGCAGATCAATTTATTTAATGAAGCTTTTATTCTGCTTAATTCGCAATACCGCATGGCAGTTACAGAAAATGCTGCTTATCACTTTTATCATAGTTTTGGTATAGCTGGTAATCTTTTCAAAAAGAAAGAAGTTGTAATAGTGCCAACTCCACTTCCTCCGGTTATTTTAGACCGGGATGGCGATGGTATTTTGGATGCTGATGACAGGTGTCCTGATGTTAAAGGATTAGCTTCATTAAAAGGTTGTCCGGATAGGGATGGCGATGGTATTGCTGATATAGATGATAAAT
>JAYVUE010000315.1:0-16501 GCA_043788195.1 Chitinophagaceae bacterium | reverse complement strand
AGTTTCTTCGTTGGTTGTACCTGCTGCCAGGTGTGCATTTTTTCTGTCTTCTTTTTCCTGCTCAATAAAAGGGGTAAGAATAGCCACTGCTTTTTTCATCACCCTTGCACTTTTCACAACCTGTGGTAAAAACATTTTTCCTGCACCAAACAGATCACCCACTATATTCATACCATCCATCAACGGGCCTTCAATAACATCCAACGGCCTAGGATATTTTTGCCGTGCCTCTTCAGTATCAGCATCAATATGATCAGTAATGCCATTAACGAGTGAATGCGCCAAACGTTTTTCAACCGGATCATTTCTCCACTGCTCATCCTTCACTTCTATTTTCCCTTTTGCCTTTACGGTTTCGGCATGAATGATCAATTTTTCAGTAGCTTCATTATTATCGTTATTCCTGTTGAGCAAAACGTCTTCACACATTGATCTAAGGCCAGGTTCTATTTCATCAAATACAACCAGTTGCCCAGCATTTACAATACCCATATCCATCCCCGCTTTGATGGCGTGATAGAGGAACACACTGTGAATAGCTTCACGAACATGATCGTTACCACGGAAAGAAAAAGATACATTACTAACACCACCACTTATTTTTGTAAGCGGCATCAATTTTTTTATCTCTCTTGTTGCTTCAATAAAATCAACTGCATAATTATTATGTTCTTCAATACCCGTTGCAACAGCAAAAATGTTTGGATCAAAAATAATATCCTGGGGATCGTAACCAACCTGCTCAGTTAATATTTTATAAGCTCTTTGGCAGATATCTACTTTACGTTTTTTTGTATCGGCCTGCCCTTTTTCATCAAAGGCCATTACAATTACCGATGCGCCATAACTTTTGCAAATGATTGCCTGTTCAATGAATTTACTTTCGCCTTCTTTCATTGATATAGAATTTACGATACATTTTCCCTGTACACATTTTAAGCCAGCTTCAATGATCTCAAATTTTGATGAATCGATCATGATGGGGATCCTGGCTATATCGGGTTCGGCCTGTACCAGATTTAAAAATGTGGTCATCGCACCGATCCCTTCCAATAAGGCGTCATCCATATTCACATCAATTACCTGTGCACCGCTTTCTACCTGTTGCCTTGCAACACTTAATGCCTCTTCGTATTTATCTTCTCTTATCAGTCTTGCAAATTTTTTACTACCTGTTACATTGGTACGCTCACCAACATTTACAAAGTTTGTTTCGGGCCTTACAGTTAAAGGCTCCAATCCGCTTAAACGTAAAAATGGTTTTATATGTATTGAGTCGCTCATGTTCTGTTATTTAACCGCTAAGGCGCAAAGACGCAAAGTTTCACAAAAAACGCTTCGCGGTTCCTGTCGCCTTGGCATCTTTTCGGTTAAGCTAATACCTCTTCCAGTACCGGTAATTCCCGGGGTTTATATTTTTTCACTTCGTCTGCAATATGTTTTATATGATCAGGGGTGGTGCCACAGCAGCCACCAACAATATTTAACCAGCCATTGGCAGCCCATTCTTCAATGATATGTGCTGTTTGGTGTGGTTGTTCGTCATACTCACCAAAGGCATTGGGCAAACCTGCATTGGGATAAGCAGAAGTATAGCAACTGGCAATTTGTGCCAGTTCCTCGATATGAGAACGCATTTCTGCAGCGCCTAATGCACAATTCAAACCTACACTTAATGGGTTGGCGTGCATGATTGAAATATAAAACGCTTCCAGTGTTTGTCCGCTTAAAGTTCTTCCGCTGGCATCAGTAATTGTTCCGCTGATCATGATTGGAAGAGCCCCACCTATTCTCCCCAAAGGGGAGGGAAAAGTAGAAGATTGTTGCGAAGATTGATAATTTTTTGGGCTTTTCTCTTCGCTAAAATCTACTCCCTTTACTCCCCCTTTGGGGGAGATAGAGGGGGCCTTTCTGAAGAAATTCTTTATTGCATAGATAGCAGCTTTTGCATTGAGTGTATCAAATATGGTTTCAATTAATAAAATATCCACACCGCCATCAACGAGGCCTCTTATTTGTTCTGTGTATGCAGTGGCCACTTCATCAAAAGTTACAGCACGATAACCGGGGTTGTTTACATCAGGAGATAAGGATAATGTTTTATTTAGGGGTCCTATGGCTCCCGCAACAAATCTTGGCTTTAATGGATCTTTGGCAGCGTATTCATCTGCTGCAACCCTTGCACATTTTGCTGCTGCTATATTTAATTCGTAAGCCAGTGATTGCATATCGTAATCGGCCTGGGCAATACTTGTACTGCTGAATGTATTTGTTTCAATGATATCTGCGCCTGCTTTGAGGTATTGTTTATGAATGTCTTCAATGATCTTTGGCTGAGTAATACTTAGGAGGTCGTTATTTCCTTTTACATCGGTATGCCAGTCTTTGAAACGTTCACCCCTGTAATCGGCTTCCTGCAGTTTATGTTGCTGGATCATTGTACCCATGGCACCATCAATAATGAGTATCCTTTCTTTCAGGCAATCCTGTAATGTTTTTTTCATACGCTGAGATGAAAGTTTAATTATTAACTATTTGCTGAAGTGAGCGACGCAACGATGATGACCAAAGTTGTTGTAGCCGACTTCAAAAAATTTTTAATTTAAACTATTAAACGGGAAACAATCCGCGAAGAGGTTTGGAATGCTTTCGTTTATTAGTTCAATTTTTTCAGGCTGAACAATAAACAAATCCGCCTGGTATGCAAATTTATACTAACAAAGCCGTAACACAAAATGTTACGGCCTGTTAATTGATAGCCTGGAAGGTCTTGTTTTAAGGCAGATCAACTAATATTGCGTTTTAAAACTAACCTAATAAGCGGTTTTCATTTAAATAAGTTTATAGCAAACCTGTACTATCGTGGGTAATAAAAATTAATACTTAATGAACAGGGGATAAAAACAAAACCCCGAAATTTCGGGGCCTGTAAAAACTTTTGGATTGTGAGGTAATGGTTGGTTTTCTTTTGGATTTGGATATTAAAAGCGGTTTTCTGAACTATTGGATTTTATTGGACATTCAATTTTCTAACAGATGTAAAAATAGAAAGGAAAAACAGCCTTAAAAAGTATAAGGTTACCAACAGAGGAATAAGACGGCTGAAACGGAATTTTTGACTACCGAACAGGGTAGCCAATTATTTTTCATCACCCAGCCAATGTTTAAAATCAGCAGAACGTTCTGTACTTACAATGGTTTCGTGTTTTGCAGGCGGAATCAATTTAATAAGCACCCTGCTTTTGGTATAAGCGAACATTTCTCCAATTGAGTGAATGCCTATTATATATTGCCTATTGATCCGGAAAAAAGTTTTAGGGTCGAGCGTAGTTTCAAGCGTATCTAAATTAAAATCGATAACAAAACGACGGCCATCTTTAGTACACAAAAAATTTACTTTATCCTCGGTATAGAAATAAACCACTTCTTCAATATTAATGGTCTTTATATGTTCACCATATCGTACAACAAAACGTTTCTTATAATCTGCTCCTGCAGGATTAAGGGTCTGTAATAATTTATTGATATCAATTGACTGAACAGGGGCAGCACTTATAATTTTTTTAAATTTGTTTACGGCATTGGCAAGTTCCTCTTTTTTTATCGGTTTAAGTAAATAATCGATACTGTTTACTTTAAATGCTTCGATGGCATATTGATCATAGGCAGTAGTAAAAACAATTGGGCAGGTAACTTCCACTGCTTTAAATATCGCAAAACTCAGCCCATCCGATAATTGAATATCAGAAAAAACCAGGTCTGGCGCATCGTTTTTTGTAAACCATGCTATGGCGGTAGATACGCTAACAATATTATCCAGAACAATAATGCCTGGCTCAATTTCTTTCAACATTTTCTGGAGCCTTTTGGCTGCTGGTTCTTCGTCTTCAATAATTAATACTTTCATTATATTATTGCTTTAAAGTTGGTAATGAAACTGTAAAGTAACCCCCATCATTATTTATAGATACAGGTTCACTGCTTAGCAGGTTGTACCGGTTAATAATATTCTGTAACCCCATACCTTCACTGGCTTCCTTTGTTATTTTTAAGTTGATATTGTTTTTTATTACAAGGTATTTTTCATTTTCAATAAATAAATTGATCATCAACTGTTTTTCTTTTGAAACGGCGTTGTGTTTAATAGCGTTTTCGAGTAACAGTTGAAGGGTAAGAGGAGGAATAAAGGTATGTTTTTTTACATCTTCAGGCACATCGATATTTAATTTTAAATTTTCACCAAACCTTTTTTGCTGAAGATAAAAATAAGTTTGTAAAACACTGATCTCTTCGCCCAGCGTTATTACCTCTTTGTCGCGGTAGTTTACAATATTGCGAAAAAATTCAGATAGTTGCTCAACATAGTCAACTGCCATAACCGGATTTTCTTCAATGGTTGAGATCAGGGTATTAAAGCTATTGAATAAAAAATGAGGATTTACCTGGTTACGTAATACCTGGAATTGGAACTGAATTTTTTCATGTTGCAGTTGTTGCATCTTTTGTAAATTCTTTTCGCGTCTTTTCATAAATCCATATACCCCTGCAAATCCAATTATAATACAGAGTGCAATGAACCAAACCTTTTTCCAGATAGGTTTTTCAATAACAAACTCATAAATGGCCTCATCAGAGCCTTCAAAATTTTCACTTAAAGAAGAACGAATATGAAATTTATATTTTCCGGGTTGTAACCTCAGGAAAGAAATGTACCTGTCGCGGGTTAATATCCATGTAGTATCAAGGCCATCTAATTTATATTGATAACGAACTTCATCGGGGTTGGTATAATAAATACCGGTGAAGTTAAACTGGAAACTGTTTTGGTCGTAAGTGAAGTTGCCCGGAATATTTTTATCAACATCGGTTAAAAACAATTGTACATTATCAATAATAGTTTTGGGTTGATTGGTTGTATTTTCCACGGGTGTATATACCACTATACCGTTTATTGTACTGAATACTATGTTTCTTGCAGTATCATGTGAAACACTTCCCATATCAGTATTTACATCTGCAATTCCCTGTTTGTTTTGCAAGTAAGATATTGTGCCGGTGGTAACATTTAAAATGTCAATTCCTTTTTGATTTACCATAACGATATTTCCATCCGGACTTGTTTTAAGTGCTAAGATCTTAAGGTCACTTATACCATCAACCGACGAATAATTTTTAAAGACGTTTCCGTCAAAACGATAAATACCTGCCCCCTCTGTGGTAAACCAGATATTTCCTGTCAGATCTTCTGTAAAAGAATAAATATGGTCATCTTTTAAACCGTTTTCTTTTCCATAGTGTGTAAATTTTCCATTTTCCAAAACAGTTATCCCTTTTCCATCAGTACCAAACCATATCCTCCCTCTTGAATCTTTATAAATAGTATAGATATAATTATTGCCAATGTTATCGATATTATTATAATTGGTGTAATTGTAAAGGGTTGTAATATTTGCATTAATTGCAGTAATATTAAAGATCATTGCAACACCTTCAAGTCCGCCTGCACAAACAGTATTACCATTTCCGGTTATAGA
This sequence comes from Chitinophagaceae bacterium, assembly GCA_043788195.1. GTDB lineage: Bacteria > Bacteroidota > Bacteroidia > Chitinophagales > Chitinophagaceae > Ferruginibacter. Next base: position 10,967 of record JAYVUE010000315.1, on the reverse strand, counting down.
TAGGATGCTGGCTTTTTTTAGTAATGGGTTTTCTGTAAGATTACGATACTGTCCTGTTTGAGGATCCAGTAATAAAATACCATTCCCCATAGTTCCTATCCAAATATGATGATTAATATCCTGGTACAAACTGGTGATGTCGGTTTTACTGTTAAGTTCGGAGAACCTGAAATTTTTGGATACATATGCCCCTTTCTCAAAAGCATACCTGATCAGGCCGCCGTTTGTACTAACCCAAATATTATTTTGATGATCGCATAATACGGAGTGTATAGTTTCAAATATTGATTTATTATAAACGGGCAATAATATTAATTTATTTCCGATTGTTGCAATCAATTCTGCAGGAGTGTTCATCCAGATATTGCCTTCATTATCCTGCAGTAAATTATTTATTTTATTTGAAGGGTTTAAACCACTGTTAAAAATATTAATTGGCTGATCTAACCCCGATTGTTTTAGTAATCCATATTCATCAGTACCTATCCATAAAGTTTTTTGAGAAACCAGTAGCGTATTTATCTGACCATATCTCCAGTTGGCAGTAGCAGCCGGAATTGTGATCTGTCTGTTGTTGTGATTGTATAAACAAAATCCTTTTTCCTGTAGCCCTATCCAGAAATTATTATTACCCGCAGCAGCAATAGCAGTAACATAATAATCGGGTAATCCATTTTTAGGGCCTATCACTTCCACCTGTTTTTTACCGTTCAATAGTTTGCATACATTGATACCCTGGTCAGTTGCAGCTAATACATCTCCGTTAGCCGCCAATACAAGTGAACGAATATGCAAATCACTTAATCCGTTGGCGGTATCAATTAAATAAATATGATTGTTACTATAATAATAAATGCCTTCGCCATTTGTGGCAAACCATATATTATTTTGTTTATCCTGTAAAAAAGAAGTTATAGCAACTTTGGGTGTTCCTTCTTCGGGTTCAATGTATTCAAGTTTACCATTGAATCTTTTGGCGATATGCCCGTTTTTAAAACCAACCCAAAGCTGGCGTGTATTGTCCTGGAAAATGGCAGTAACAGTATCCTTTACAGCAGCTTTTGAAAAATTGATCTTTTTAAAACTAATTCCATCAAAAGAAAAAAGACCATCAGTGGTTCCGGCATAAATATAGCCTTCATCAGATTTATAGAGTATGTTTAATTTAAATGATTGATTATTTTCCTGCAGTTTAAAAGATTTATATCCCAGCTCCTGTGCTGCAATACATTGCATTGTCATGCAGGCTATAGTTATTGCAGCTATTCTTCTCATGAACAGTGAGGCTATGATTGGGTTATTTATTAATCAAATCGGCTTTTACTTCTACTTTTATTTCGGAAGCTAATTTTTCATGCACTACTTTTGGAATGGTGATATTATGTTCTGCCAGTAATATCGTGAAATTTGACTTAACACTTATTGTACCATTTTTAATGTTGAGCTCACATTTAATGATTCGCTCCTGAATAACACCGTGAATAAAAAGATTGCCTTTTGCTCTTACATTATAAACACCATCCTGGTGAAAATCAACGTCTTCAATTATTTTGCCTTCAAATGTAGCACGGGGATATTTATCACTTTCAAGATAATTTTCATTAAAATGTTCTTGCTGTAACGGACCATTAAATCCTTTGAAAGAATAAATATTGACGGCAAATGCAAATTGTTTTTTTTCGGCATTGAAAACACCTTTAAGTTGATTGCTGGAAGCTTTGATCAATTCCATTGGCGCATCAGACCTAAACAAAATAGAGCCGGCGTTTACAGTAAAAATATAGGGTGGGGCAGCAACATATGATAATGAAAGAACCAGAATAAATGATAGTATAATGGATTTTCGAGGCATTTAATATTTTCTTTATACTTCATATACCTTTTTAAAAGTACATTTCGGTTAACCTATTGCGTAAGGTTGTTTCACAGGAATTTAATTATATCTTTTTAAAGTAAAAACCCTGGATATATTGAATCCTAAACGGATATACCCCTTACTCCACTTATCGTCAGTATCTGTAATATAAGATTTTTCTGTCATCCCGTTGGAGTTGGTTAAATGGATTTGAAAAACATGTCCGCCTGTTTCAATATCTACACCCAGCGACAAACTATTGAAATATCGATATGGTTTTGCATCCGGCAATTGATAATAATATTCTGCATTAATACTTATGCGCTTTGATACCTTTAACCGACCGGCAATACCTATGGCAAATGTATTTTTCCTTCTTTGACCGGACAAAATATTATCCTTATTCTTAGTGTATGCATTTATGCTGTCGACCCTGTTATGATGAAAAATAAAAGTTGGCATGACTTGTAAAGAAAAACTCTTCGAAAATTTACGGCCAATAATCAGTTGCTCAACATAACTTGTCCTATCGCCAATGCTGGCTAATATCCTGTTTCTATTGGTATCAAGTTGCAGTTTATCAGAACGGATAGCAACTGTTGATAAAAAGGATAACGTAACAGGCATATTAACTTTACCCGTAGATTGTCTTAATATTTTTACTTTAACAAGTGCATCATAGGTCTTTTGCCAGGTACTATGGCCAATCCCAATCATTAAATATTTTGTGATGCCATAATCAAAGCCCATTCGCATAGATGCATAATCTAGTCCAAAAAAATCATAAAGCCCCAGGTTTAAAGGCCCAAAACGATGCAGGATCCTTACATCCAATACACCCCTGCTGATATTTTCAACCGAGTGCCCTGTTATTACTCTTGTTGATTTAAAAGTAGCTGTTGTATAATTTATTCTTTTTGGATCTTTTTGCAGCATGCTCATCAGGTCGGTGCTGTCTTGTGCAAATGAATTTGCAATAGTCCAAAATAACAAAGTTGCAATTAATAATATCTTTTTCATAAGCAGAAATATAAAAGTAGTTACGTTTTTTGGTCATAGATGCATGATAAATTGATTTCAATTACTTCAGCAATATTGTCTTTTACAACACTGGGTATTGAGATCTTATAATCGGCCAGCTTTAAATTAAATTTTGCGGCGGCAGTAATAACTCCCGCCTTTACTACTACAGTACCCTGGGTAACAACTTTTTGGGTAACGCCATGTATTGAGAGGTCGCCGGATACTTCAACGGCATAACTGCCATCTGTTGTAAAATTTACTTTCGAATGGTCATTGATCTTTCCCTTGAATGATGCTTTAGGAAATTTATCACTTTCCATATAGTTTTCATTGAAATGTTCTTCCATCAGACTTTTTTTGAAATGAAAACTTTTTATCAAAACAGAAAACTGCATATCTCCGGTAGAAGGAATAAGTACACTCATTACCTGGTTATTGCTTGCCTGAATATTTTCTAAAGTTGATTTTGAGAAAAACGAAACAGCTCCGTTTTTAGTAAATACCTTTTGGGCATTAAGTGAAAATCCCAAAAATAGTACCACCTGTAAAATAAAAAAGACTTTAATTTTCATATTAATTTTATTTTATAAAATAACATCTTGTCAGATAAACATCGCCTTTTATTCCAAGGTCTGTATCCCCTTGTCCTATTCCGCTACATATACCTTTGATAATAACTGCATCGTTTTCTTTAATAGAATTTGCAGGCCCTTCCATTGTGCAATTTACATAAGCACCGTTCTCATTCGTCTTTAGCAATAAGATGGCATGGTTTTGTTGATTTTGAGAAATTTTTATTACTATACCTGAAACTTCCAGTATTTTATCTGTGTATTTTTTTTGAGCAGAGAGGGAATCTATGGAATAGTCCTGATACAGTTCTACGGAAATAACTTTTATACCGGTTGAATTTTTTACATCAACCGGCCCTTTGTTATATAGATAATAAGCCACACCCGCACCAATAACTACTATTGCAAGTATGGAAAAGAGAATTGTCTTTTTTGTATTCCGGGTCATGAGTTAGGGGTTCATGTGAAATTCTATTACAAATCTACGTTTAGACAGAAGAATAGATAGAATATTTCTCTGAACAGGCATTTTTAAGAACTGAAACGGTAAAAATCATGGCTTAGTTGCCTGAAACAATAAATCTTTCAACAGGGATCCTGTTACTTATGCTTTTAGCCAAAGTCATCTCATCGGCATATTCCAGTTCTCCGCCAAATGCAATCCCACGGGCAATGGTGGTGATTTTTATCGGTTGCGAAAGGCCACCCGGTACTATAGATATTTTTTTACTGATATAGTAGATGGTAGTATCGCCTTGAATAGTTGGGCTTAAGGCAAAAATTACTTCTTCTATGGTTTCTTTTTGAATTCTGTTCACTAATGAATCAATGGTTAATTGATCGGGGCCAATGCCATCAAGCGGTGAAATAATACCACCAAGTACATGATATATTCCATTGAATTGCTGAGTACTTTCAATTGCAATTACATCACGGATATTTTCTACTACACAGATCATTTCCTTTTTTCGCATGGTATTACTGCAGATATTACATAGAGGGGAATCAGCAATATTATGACAGCGGCTGCAAAATTTTATTTCCTTTCTCATTGTTGCAATGATATCACTGAATTGGGATACCTCATTTACATCCTGCTTAATAAGATGTAATACCAAACGCAATGCAGTTTTTTTTCCTATACCGGGTAATTTGGCAAATTCATTGACGGCGTTTTCCAGAAGTGAAGAAGAAAAAATCATGAAGCAAAGATAAAGGGGAACGGGTAATGGATAATGAAATAATGGATAATTGATAATACTTTCATTCCAATTTACCAGGCAGGCACCGGAACGCATTGAACCCGAAAAATTATCAATTCTATCATTATCAATTGTCCATTATAACTTTATTTCCCTTTCATTTTCCCAATCGGGCCGAATGCTTAGTTTTTGTGGAAGTGAGATCACTTTTTCGGGCTGTAATTTTTTGGTATAATTGCCCGGATCCCATTTTCCATTTTTATTGTCATCAAATAAGATCCGTATTTCATATTCGCCCGGATTGAATAATTGTTTTGTCCATTCTTTTTCTGTAAGGGGGTACGATTCTTTTATATTATCATCTTGTACAAATTGCAGTACAGGATGTTTTGCCAGATCAAGATTAGTAAAACGTAAAACCAATTTACCATAATCGGATTCTTTTTTTGTAAGGAAAAGAATGGTGTCGGCTTTGGCAATGCTGTTATCGGATGAATCAGTTACAGCAGTTGTATTTATAATGAGCCGGTATTTTGTATCCGGTAACCATTTTTCAGAAAAGCTGATCTTTTTTCTTGTGCTGTCGAGCGTTGGTAAAGACATTATCAGCGGTTTATAATTAGTATCAGTCAATATTATTTTAGTAGGATCAAATTTTTTCAACGGCTTGTTAAAATTCAATTCAAGCGGGGTAAGCAGATCCTGGTTTTGAATACCGGTAAATGAAGTATACTTTAATTTTTTATCAGCTAAGGATGGCTTTACTGGAGAAATAAAGTTTCCTCTTGTATCTTTTTGCTCTGCATAAGCATACAATATAGCCGGGGAAGTATTTGCATTAACAGTAACCGGATCTGTAAAAGCAAAAAATTCAACTTTTGAATTATAGGTTTTACTGCCATCTCCGTCTTTTAATGCATAAACTTTATAGTTACCGGCGGGCAGGTAATTAAAAATAAAATTTCCATTACCATTCAACCTGGCGATATAATCAGGCTTCCTTTTTTGAATGGCAGAGTCAGGCGCATTGCGGTATAACAAGGCTATTAATGTACTATCCGGTTTCCCGGTTTCTGCTAAAATAATTTTCCCGGTTAAATTAAATGAATCAATATGATTGCCGGTGGAAAAAACATAAGTAAAATCTTTTAAGGGATTGCCTTCATTGTTATCAACGATCGCATTTCCAAAATTAATAGCATAGGTAGTATTGGCCAATAAACTATCTTTTAATTTTACGGTTACCGTTTTTAATTTATACTCAATGACTGGGTTGGTTTTTTGAAATGGTGAAACCAATACATTGGTTTGAATGTCTTTGATCTCTACATATTCATTAAAGGTCAGGGTTATTTTATTTCCCGTAAAATTGGTGCTGTTTAATTTGGGTGAAGCATTTACAAGCCTGGGGGGTAATGTATCTTTTGGGCCGCCCGATGGGGCACCTATCTGGGCACAGCCCGGGAAGATAATAGAAATAAAGAATAGGGATGATATGATTCCCAGTGCACAAAAGAAAACTTTCAATTTCATCGGCTTAGTTAAAATGCAAACTTAATGGGTTTATATGACTTAAAGAGTGAGCTACTGAGTGAGCCACCCCAAAAGAGTGAACTACTGAGTGAGCCACCCCAAAAGGGTGACCCACTCAGTAGTTCACTCTTCTTCAATATCATGTAAGGCTACAGCCAGTTGATTGTCTTTTACAAAATTACACCAGTAACATGCTGCCTTGCCACAACCTGTATAAAAATCATAGGCCCTGATCTTATGCCAAACTTCAGTGAGTTGTTGTTTAACTGTTTCAATATCGGCCGGGCTGATGATAATTTTTTCTTTACGGTATTCACCCTTTTTATCGGGCTCTACAAAATCAAATTCAGTACTGATCACTTTCCAGTCTTTTTGCTCGTAGTTATCTATTAATATTTTATAAAAAACAGCCTGCCTCCAGTAATCACCACCGTTAGGATCTTTGTCATTTGGGCCTTTCATTTTAGGTAAAGCATTTTCTATATTGCCGCTTTTATAATCCACTACATTTACTTCTTTACCATTGAATTCAAGTTTATCCAGTTTACCTTTTATCGGAATATTATTTACAAGCACAGCTTTTATATTACGTTCTACGGCTACTACTTTGTTCCAGCTGTTAATATATTTATCATAATAATTCCGTAACACTTCATCACCATATTCCATCCGCCTTTCAAAAGCTTCTTTGGTAAAATTTTCTCTATGCCTTTTCATATACCAGTTAAAATCATTGATCATCTCAGCAGATGAGGGAAAAATTTCTTTCTTGCCGTCTTGCATCTTTCTGAAAAGTCTTTCCAACGCATAATGTACTGCGCTACCAAATTCAGTGGCTTCGCTTTTACCCGAGGGAATGCGGATCAGGTTTTTATAATAAAAACCAAGCGGACAATTCAAATAATTATTCAGTGCCGTAACATTCATTACAAATTTATCCAGCAAGCCGGCAATAAAATCTTCTTCTGCTTTTTCAATTTCAGGGGCTTGTTCATTAAACTGTAACAACTCAAATTCTATCATTTGTGGGGTGGTTATTGCAACAATTTCTACGGGTAGGTTGTGTTGCTCCTGAATTTCTGCAATAAAAATTGATGGCTCAAGCTCTTTTCCATCACTTTTATATTTAGCATAAGAAATGGCCAGGTATTTTTCGGCCCGGGTAATGGCTACATAAAATAAGCGGCGCAACTCCTCATCTTCATTTGCATTAGGTTGAGAACTGAACAGGGTATCCGGAAGTTTGTATCCGCCTGAGGGTTTTCTTTTTTTCTCCCAAAAAGAAGGGTGTACGCCTGCAATAAAAACATATTCAAATTCAAGGCCCTTACTACCATGTGCTGTCAGCAGGTTTACACCATTAGCACTACCCAACACCTGCATCTGGGGTAATACAAGATCTTCTTTTTCCATCAGGTCAATTATGCCAATCAGTTTTTTCAGATCTAATAAAGAATCACGACTTGTTTCTTCTTTAATAAAATCAAATAAAGCAGTCAATAATTGTATCAGGTTTATCTTGTCATCATTTTTTATGATATAAGAAAGCACACCCGCCTGGCTGATAACCCGGGAAAATAATTGTTGTAAAGTTACATTGGGTACATCGGCAATCAGCTGTTCAAAAATATGGCTGCAATTTTTTAATCCCTCGTTAAGGCCGGTATCAAATAAATTTTTCGCCGGTGTATTTGCCTTGTCTGATAATAATTTGCGAATAGAAATGGCCTCGTCATTATATTTTTTTTGATTTACGGCTACAGTAATTTTTGCAATTTCTATCGGGGGGATCCTGTAAAAATCGTAATGCAAGATCTCAAAAAGCATTTCATCACCACCATAGGGTATATCATGTTCGGCATTTAAATAACGCATTAGCTGCACTATTTTTTTAATCAATGGATGGGCTAAAATATTTATACTGCGCTTGCTGTAAACAGGAATATTTTTTAAACGAAAATATTTAAACAACTCAACCCCGTATTTATTTTCTTTATAAATAACGGCAATCTTTCCGGGATCAATATTTTGCGCCAGCAGGCTGCTCACCTCAAAACTAATGCCCGCCATTTCTTCTTTGGCAGAACTATATTCTTTAATTACCGGTTCATTGGTAATGTTCATCATCTCTTCTTTGGAACTGATCAGTTCTTTACTAAGCCCCCCGATCTTGTTCACCAATCGCTCTTGGTTGCGGTTAATAAGTGTTTTAGAAACATCCAGGATCGGCTGTGTGCTGCGGTAATTATTGCTGAGTACTACAGTTACCAGGTATTTTTGATATGCATTGGCAAAGTCAAGCATATTTTCAATATTGGCACCCTGGAAACGGTAAATACTCTGGTCGTCATCTCCCACCACAAAAACATTGGGTTTATCCCAGTAACCGGTCAGTAATTGAACCAACTTGTTTTGTGTGCCGCTTGTATCCTGGTATTCATCAACTAATGTGTATTGAAATCTTTCCTGGTAATTGGCCAGTATATTTTTATTTTCTTCAAACACTTTTATTACCCAGTTGATCATATCATCAAAGTCGTAACGATTTTTTTTACGCATCAGTGTTTGATAATTATCAAATTCATTTACCGCAGCCCGTAGTTTCTCTGTTTTTTCTTTTTCTTCATCGATCTTATCAGTACGCAGGTCTCCTTTCTTAAAATTACCTGTTGCCCTTTTGGCTACATATTCATCTCGTGTGGGCAGATCGGCAATGAATTCATCAATTTTTTGATTGATAAAAACCGGTGTCCATCCTTCCCGTTTCATAGAAGAAAATAAATTGCGGAGGTTATTAATTTCAAAATAAACATCACCCCGGTATCTTTTAAGTAAATGTTTTTTTGGAAATGAATCGATCAGTTGTTTAAACAGTTCAATGCTTTCGAGTTCGGATACAGCATCCAGTGCCGTCTTTTCAAACATTGATAAATTATCCTGGATCACTTCATTACAAAATGCATGAAAGGTGTAAATATTTACTTTATAAGCATCGGCCCCTATAAATTGTTGTAAGCGTTTGCGCATGGCAATTGTGCCGGCATCGGTATAAGTTAGACAAAGAATATTTTGTGGTAAAGCATCAGTATCCAACAAAATTTTACCGATCCTGGCTGCCAGTATTTGTGTTTTCCCCGTACCGGGCCCTGCAATAACCATCACCGGGCCATCAATGGTATCCACAGCTATGCGTTGCTTTTCATTGAGTTTTTGATATTCAGCTTCAAATTTTTGTTTTAATATATCGCGGTATTGGGGCATGTACCAAAGATACTAGATACAGGATACCGGATATAAGATAAGTACAACAAAATTGAAGTTGTTTTGTTATAATTGCCATGAGTAAAGTATATAGTTTTAAAACAGTTCAAAAAATTCTTATCCCCTTAAATGAAGCCTGGGAGTTTTTCAGTAACCCCGCTAACCTTGGGCAAATAACGCCAGATGGCATGGGCTTTAATATGATCTCTGTATTTCATGGTAATAAAATGTATGCCGGACAGATCATTGAATATAAAGTAAGCCCTGTATTAAATATTCCTTTGTACTGGATGACAGAAATTACCCATGTTGAAGAGAATAAATATTTTGTAGATGAACAACGCTTTGGCCCTTATAGTATGTGGCACCATCAGCATCTTTTTGCAGTAATTGATGGCGGAGTAATTATGACTGATATTGTACATTACAAATTACCTCTTTGGTTTTTGGGTGATATTGCAAATGCTTTGTTTGTTAGAAAAAAACTGAAAATGATCTTTGATTTCAGGTTTAAAAAGGTAGAGGATTTGTTTGGAAAACTGAACTGTTGATAATGTATGCCTGATTGACATTAGCATCCTGTTAAATTTCCTTTTCACATAATATAAATACCTGTTTGTGGTATTGCAAGCTTCGGAGAATTGATATAATTTTCAGCATTCATTTATTTTTCACTTTATTAAATTTTAATTATGTCATTAAAACTAACCATCGACATTTTCAGCGGCCGCCCTAATCCGGTATTGATCGTTGAAGATAAAGATGTAAAAAAAGTGCTGGATGCGATAAACCTGTCCGGCAAAACCAAAGCAATGTCATCCAAATCTGTTCAACTACCATCGGGGCTTGGTTACCGGGGAATTAAGATCGAACAACTAACAAAGACATCCAAAAGCCATCCCAAAACGATGAATGTTACTCATCAGCACATGTTTGCCGATGGTAATTTTTCTGAGCTGAACGGAGAAGTACTTGAAGAATTTGTTTTTAGTAAATTAAGCCGGTTTAAAGATATACCCAGCAGAAACGAGTTTAAAAACTACCTGGATAAAGAAGTAAGGCGATTTAAAAAAGCCGGACCTGTTATTGCCCCAATACCAATTTTTCCAATAATAAATCCTTGCTATTGTGCACCCGATCCTGATCTTGCCTGGTGGAATGATGGCAGTACGATTCAGAGTAGCAATAATTGTTACAATTATGCATCCAACAACCGTACAAATACTTTTGCACAGCCGGGTAAATCTGCAGGACTACAATACACTTCCTTGTCGGGTTGTAATGTTGCAGCAGGACAGCGTAGTGCTAAAATGGGCGCTGTTGCCGATCAATTGATCGATCTTCCTTTAGCAAATAATAAATGCCCGGGTAAAGGACATTTGGTGGCCCTTGTTATTGCTCCTGGTTTTGATTTTCACTGGTTTCGCAAAGGGCCCAATGGAATGTGGAGTCATAAACCCGGAGGTACGGCGGCAAGGCTTTTGGATAATTCCGGTAATCCGATCAGTGATCCAAGAACAG
>JAYVUE010000314.1:0-2868 GCA_043788195.1 Chitinophagaceae bacterium | reverse complement strand
TGGAGACGCAAATAATACCATCATCATGTATGTATCTGCCATGATGGAAGTAAAAAGTTCAATGGGTGTAATTGTTGCAGCACCAACTGCCGGATCATGCGGTGCATTACCCGGTGCAATTATTGGTATGGGAGAATCTTTAGGTAATACTGAAGATGAAAAAGTAAAAGGGCTTTTAGCTGCGGGCCTGATTGGTGTATTTATTGCGGCCCATGCAACATTTGCTGCTGAAGTTGGTGGCTGTATGGCCGAAACAGGAAGTGGCGCAGGTATGGCTGCAGCCGGAATTGTTGTGATGGCAAATGGTACATTAAACCAATCCCTTGCAGCTGCATCATTGGCATTACAAAACTCATTAGGGCTAATTTGTGATCCTATTGGAAACAGGGTTGAAGCTCCATGCCTGGGACGTAATGTTATGGCTGCAACTAATGCAGTATCCTGCGCTAACATGGCATTATCTGATTATAATCATTTGATCCCATTAGATGAAGTAATAGATACAATGCAAAAAGTAGGAAATGAAATACACCATACTTTAAGATGTACAAATTTAGGCGGCCTTTCTATAACTAAAACCGCTAAAGAAATAGAAGCAAAACTAAACGAGCATTTGCCTACTTTTTATAAGGTTTGTTAACTACAACATATTTTAATACTAAAATTTGTGATGGATAATATTTACAAAAGATCTATTTTTATTTTAGGGTGTGCTATTTATATTTTATTTTTTTCTCCATTTTTATTTGCCCAGGAAATCAGTGTATCTAAAAAGATCGATCAAAAATTATTTTCTACTTCCACTTTCATGTGGTATACCAAAGCCGCTGCGCAATGGGAAGAAGCATTACCAGTTGGAAATGGAAGATTAGGCGCCATGGTGTACGGAAGAACTGATGAAGAGATCATACAATTGAATGAAGATACTTATTGGTCGGGTGGGCCCTACTCTACTGTTGTTAAAGGAGGTTATAAAGTATTGCCAAAAATTCAGCAATTAGTTTTTGATGGAGAACTTTTACAGGCACATAATTTATTTGGCCGAAACTTAATGGGATATCCTGTGGAGCAGCAAAAATACCAGTCGTTGGGCAACCTCCACCTCCTGTTTACAAAACCTGATTCGATCATTAATTATAAAAGATGGTTGAATTTAGAAAATGCCACTACCGGTGTTTCGTATTCAATGGGTGATGTAAATTATCAACGTGAAATATTTTCATCAGCGCCTGACCAGGTAATTGTTATCAGGTTAACGGCTGATAAACCCGGCAGCATTAGTTTTTCAGCAAATTTAAGAGGCGTAAGAAATCAAACACATTCAAATTACGCTACTGATTATTTTCGGATGGATGGTTATGGTAATGACGGATTGAAATTAACGGGTAAGTCTGCCGATTATATGGGCATAATAGGAAAGTTAAAATATGAAGCCATAGTAAAAGTAATACCCGAAGGAGGAAAGATAGTTATGAAGGAGGCAACACTTACTGTCGAAAAAGCAGATGCAGTTACATTATATTTTGTTGCTGCTACGAATTTTGTAAATTATAAAGATGTTTCTGCAAATGTGGAAGAACGTATTCAAAAATACCTGGATGGTCTTAAAAATAAAAACTACAACAGTTTAAAAGAAGCACATGAAAAAGATTATAAATATTTATTTAACAGGGTTAAGTTAAATTTTACCAATAGTGAAAATTCTTTTTTGCCAACAGATCAACGTTTAAAAAATATACAAACAACAAGTGATGCACAATTAGCTGCATTATGTTACCAGTTTGGAAGATATTTATTGATTGCCTCATCGAGGAAGGGGACACAAGCTGCAAATTTGCAAGGCATTTGGAATAATGACATGAATCCAAATTGGGATGCCAAATACACCACAAATATTAATACACAAATGAATTATTGGCCTGTTGAGTCTGCTAATCTTTCTGAATGTGCTTTGCCCTTATTTAATTTAGTAAAAGACATTACTGACCAGGGTTCACAAGTGGCAAAAGAACATTATGGGTCAAAAGGCTGGGTATTGCATCAGAATACAGATATATGGCGGGTGGCGGCACCTATGGATGGCCCTACCTGGGGAACTTTTACAGTTGGTGGTGCCTGGTTAACCAATGAATTATGGGAACATTATTTATTTACAAAAGATATTAATTATGCAAAAGAGCTTTACCCCATATTAAAAGGTGCTGTAGATTTCTTTATGAATTTCCTGGTAAAACATCGCAATGGAAAATGGATGGTTACCAATCCTTCTACTTCTCCTGAAAACTTTCCGGGCATTACTGATAACAAACTCTATTTTGATGAAGTTACGGGTAGTTTTATACCAGGCACAACTATTTGTGCGGGTTCGTCAATTGACATGCAGGTATTATCCGATCTTTTTAATAATTATGATATGGCAAGTAAATTGCTTGGGATTGATTCAGCCTATTCAAAAAAAGTGGAGGCAGTTAGAAAACAATTAGTACCTCCGCAAATTGGAAAAGATGGTTCTTTACAGGAATGGTCTGAGGATTGGCCACAGTTGGAAAAAAATCATCGGCACTTTTCACATATGTATGGGTTGTACCCCGGCAATATATTATCTGTAAAAAGAACACCACAATTTATTAATGCCTGCAAAAATGTTTTAAATCAACGCGGAGATGAAGGAGCCGGTTTTTCAAGAGCATGGAAAATGGCCTTATGGGCAAGATTATATGATGGCGACAGGGCGTATAAAATATTTAAAGGATATTTAAAAGACCAATGTTTTTTGCAATTATTTGCAAAATGTTTTAAACCATTGCAGGTAGATGGCTCACTGGGAGTTACTGCCGGGATCAATGAAATGCTTATCCAATCTCACGA
>JAYVUE010000313.1:0-8414 GCA_043788195.1 Chitinophagaceae bacterium | reverse complement strand
TGCTGCTGGTACTAATGAACATTTCTATTTACGAAAAACTGTTGAATCGCAAATAAGAAGCTTCCTGGTGATCAATGACGTTGTAATTTTCCACTCCCTGTCATTGGCAAAGAATTCACTATTTTAAGCCGCTGCGGTGCTTTAAATGCTGATAACCTTTTTCTGCAATAGGTCAGCACTTCTTCTATATCAATGGTAGCACCTTCATTTAACACTAATTCTCCTTCAATGATCTGACCCAATAAAGGGTGTGGGCTGCTGCTTATCCTTGCCATCTTTATTTCCGGCAGGGCTTCTAATACCGCTTCAATTTCTTCAGGAAAGATCTTTATACCCGAAACATTTATTACAGATTTTGAACGACCTTCAATTTTTATTAATCCATCTGTCGACATAGATGCGTAATCGGCGGTTAAGAAATAACCATTTTTTAAAACATCTTTCTTTAACCTTGGCGGAAGCAGGTAGGCATCAAACATACCGGGCCCTTTAATGGCCAGGTGCCCCACATGGCCATTTGGTAGTGGGTTGTATTCATTATCAAGTATAGCAACTGAATAATCGGGGAGTGTATAGCCAACTGCATCAGGGAATTCGGCTGACTTAACAAAATTGATGATCGGTAAACCAATTTCAATTATTCCATAGGCCTGGCTAACATCAATGCCAAAACGCTTTTTAAAAGCTTTGCAAACTTCCAATGAAATGGCAGCTGATGTGGAAATGACATTTTTTAATGAAGGCATCTGATCCTGCCCGGCATCATTGGCCAGCAAACGAATTTGTATTGGCGAGGCGTATAATAAAGTGCCGTTATGCAGGTTGGTGATCTCAATAATATTTTTAGCTAAAAAATCTTTTGCAATAGCAATTGCTGCTCCAAACCTGATATATAAAACAATGGAAACTACAAAGTGGTAAGCCATTGGAAGTACCCATATCACAACATCACCTGGCCCTAATCCCAACCCTTTATTGGCGCCATCTATTCTTTCTATTACCGACTGGTGAGAGATGAGAACACCTTTAGACTTTCCGGTTGTGCCCGATGTAAACCTCATAAAGGCAGGCATCGATACATGGGGGGCAAAAATTTCAGCAACATTTATATTGGTAAAACTAAAATAAAACGACGCTACATTCATTGGTATAACTGCATCAATATGAGCAAGTGGTTGTGTACCGCTCATATCATCTAAAACAGCATGTAATTTTGCCTCATCAAGAATATCATCAATCTCTGTTTTTTTAAGCTGGTGCGACATCGGCATTACAGCAGCGCCGCAACCCACAACAGCAAAAAGACCAATGATAAAATTCCGGCCATTACATGCCATTAAACCAATACCCATTCCTGGTTTAATGCCAAGCTCAATTAATTGTAATCGTAATTTTTCTGTTTCTGTAAATAACCGGCTAAAACTTATCATCCCATAGTCATCATAAACTGCAGGTTTATCTGGCCATTTTTTTGATGCGTCTGATAAAATATCATATACCGGAAATTGATTCATTTTTACCTATATAATATTTACAATTGTTTGTTCTGAATAATTTTAATAGTTTCTTCAATTGACTGTTGCCGTGAGTATCCTGCAGCCAGACACCCCGCAGCATAGCCGGTTTGTAAACAAATTCCCATTACTCTTGCACTTGCAATAGCCCCATCGGAAGCTGAAATATTGCGACCGGCAATAAAAAGATTTTTAATGCTGTTCGATTGTAAACAACGGGCAGGTACCTGGTAATGATCATCAAAATTAAAATAGCGCATATTTACCCTTCTGTTCTGTTCCCATACTTCAATAGGCCAGGCGGCATTGGCTATAGCATCATTAAATTTTTTGCAACTCAATACATCCTCCTCAGTTAATAAATATTTACCCATCGTTCTTAGTCCAACCCTGACACCAACTTCGGGAGCAATATGTTCAATACCCGCATTTTTAAAAGCTGCAATATGTTGAATAAGCCAGGTGGTTAAGCTCTCAACAAATGAATGAGCCATTTTATTCAATGCTTCTATGTTTTCTGGTGTATGGGTAACGGGTAACGGTAGACCGAGTTTTAAACTGACACAATCATTTTTTAAAGACCCCTGAACAATGTATACCCTGTCATAATAATGATCCAGTTCTTTTTTGTCAATTGCCGATCTTAATTCTTTCATTAATATCATTCCCAAATGCGATTCACTTTCAGCAACAACATTTTTTAAAGTAAAAACCTGTGCAGCTGCCTGGTATTTTTCACTATTTATTGTGGATATGCCAGTAAGCTGACTTACACTACTTTCGCCTGAGCAATCAATAATGGCTGCCAGTTTAATTTGTATGTCATTTCCTGATGTATTTACAACTACTGATTGAATTATATTTTCATTCATATCAACCTTATACAACACTGAATTAGAATAAACTTTTATATTTTTTTTATCTAAAAGTGCATAACAGGTTTCTTTAAATACGCCAATATCATAAGGGAGATAATGTAAACCATTTGAATTATGTAATGGAGTTGAATCAGATTTTTTTCTTAATATTTCAGCAAAATCTTTTGCAAACCCGTTCACAATATATTCCGGGGATTCATTTTTGCTGAATTTGTATAAGCCGCAAACGGTACCAACTTCTGCTGCAGTAGCTTTACCACCTAAAAAAGAATTTCGTTCAATCAAAACAACATTCAGGCCCTCATTAGCTGCAGCTACGGCAGCACTTACTCCTGCAGCGCCTCCACCCAGCACCAGTACTTCGGTATGTATAATTGTAGGCATCAATAATTAGCTAATAGCAGATCCTTTAATCCCTTTTCAATTGTATCCAGTTCAATATTACTTATTATATCCGGTGAATAGGCAATATTAATATTCAAAGCATCTGCATGTTTAAGAAAAGAAAAAGTTAATCCTGGTGGAAAAGTAGAAGAAGGAAAAATAGAAAGACGGCTCACGGGTTCGTCAAACAATGCCGTGATCGAATTAAAATTATCTCCGGTTGATGAATATAAAAAACTTGCAAAACTGCCTTCGCCTGTTCGATTAATTAAAAAGTAGTATAGTCCAATCGGGATATGTCGCATCATATTGAGCAGCATATTATATTGTTGCGGCATATTTATTTTTATCTGCGCAGCCATTTGTTTGTTTAAGGCACTTACCGTTTCTTTAACACTGGCAAGCGCTGATGTTGGGAGACGATAAAACAAATAAGCAACAAAATTTGAAATGATAGGTCCAAACGATCCTTTTAATCTTCCATCGTAAGGGATCGGTAACCAGATGGCCCCTTCTTTTTTATTTTGTTGATTAATGGCATTTACAATAAGTGTACAACAGGATAAATAAAACAGGTTGGGTCCAAAACGTGCGCCGTTCTTATAAGCATTTTCAGCCATCAGTTGTGTTTCTTCCGGAGTAAAAAAAATGATCTTGTTTTTAAAATGTTGTACACTTTTTGAATTTTTGCCTGTAACAGAAGAGATGGGAGTTTTGGAAGAGGCCTGGATAAACCTTTTCACTTTATACATATTTCTGATATAGCTTACAATGTTGACTTTTTTTTCTAGAGCAGGAAAAAATCGCAGTACCTGGTTACCGTGAGTATTATCAGGTTCATTCAGATGATTGATAAGCATACCGATCCCTTTTCCGTCCATAAGGATATGATTCCAGGAGAGTACAAGTACACAATTACCGGATGTATAATGAATGATATCACAGCTAACAAATCTTTCAGCATCAACAGGAATATCCTTATTTAAAACTAGATCAGGAATTTCAGTTTCAATAGTATGTGTAAATTCTTTGATGATAATATTTTTTCCTGAGTCTTCGAACTTCCAATAGGGTATTTTAAACAGGGAGCCCGGAACGAGTTTAATATTACATAACCAATAGATCACGGGCGATTGCTGTAATATGTCTTTTATTTTTTGAACAGGTAGCGGTTTGTTAAAATAAAAAACGATACGCATTACATTACCTCCGGCGTTATGGCTTTTAGCGTGTTTATCCAATACAAGGTGAAAGCAATCGGGACCACTTAAATGTACTTTTTTTGGAAGTATGGTTTTGTCAAAATAATTCATGTATTTACTTTGTTAATTCCATCACAATGGAAGCGAGGGCAGAAAGTGTTTTGAAATTTTCTGGTACCAGTTTATCATCAGTAATAACAACACCAAATTTACGTTCAATAAAAAGTATTATTTCTACAATTGAAAAAGAATCTATTCCAGCCTCTTTGAGGTTAGTATGGGCATCAATTTTTACATCACCTGCCAGGATATTGGATTCAATATATTTTTTTATTTCCTGTATTATAGTAATTGTTTCCATGATTCAGACATTGCGTTTTTTTCTGTTTACAAAAGAGGAAATCGCTATGGTTCCAACAAAAAATAAAAATAATTTTACCATATCAAGTAAAATCGCATAAGTATTTGCTCCCCTTAAAAATAATTTATAAAACCCTTCCAAAGCCCAGTTCAATGGCGAAAAAGCACTGATATTGCGCATCAATTCGGGCATGATATAAGTGGGCACCCAAATACCACCAAGGGCCGATAATAAAAGTATTGATAAGGATCCCATGATAGCAGCCTGGTGTTCTGTTGCAGCCAAAGTGCCTACCATTACACCATATCCGGTTGCAGCAAAAGCGGTAGCTAATGTTAGTAATAATATTCCTAAGAAACTGTTTCCTAAAACCAATGTGGGTAATCCCAGTAAGGGTAAAATGTATAAACCTACTGAAAGCATCAATAAAAACTGAATCATACAAACGATCACATAAACAATAATTTTCCCGTTCATCAATAACAGATATGAACTGGGCATTGTATTTAACCGAAAAACACTTCCTTCATTTTTTTCTTTCAAAATACTTCCTGAAAGGGGAATGGAAATAAAGAACATGGCAAAAATAGCCCATGCCGGGACATTATGTTGAACTGCATTTGGTATTATTGTATTACCCGCTTTTGAAGCATAAATTTCTTTGTACCTGATAACCTGTGTTTTTTGAAATGCGTTTTTTGGCCCTTTGGATCTGTCAGGGATAACCTCAGCGATCTGATCAGCAAATGTTTGAAACATTATTTTTGTTTTCACCTCCGAAATAAATTCATGCAGGGTACTGGTAATAGATGTAAGAAAAGATTTTTTCGTAGCAGGGTCAATCAATATGGTTATTTCCACCGAATCGGAAGCAAGTGCATTAACGGTTACTGTTGAATCAACATTCAACGTTTCATTAACTAATTGAGTAACATTTTTTCTTATTGCAGCCGTTGCTCCTTTAGGAATAATAATACCCACCAGAAATTTTCCGTCGGCAACAGAAAGTTTTACCAGTTCTGCAGTTGCGGGATGACCTTCAATTGAATCGTTAAAAGCACAGAGTTCATTATTTCGAAGGCCCTGTTCTATCAATATGCCTAAAGAATCTTTATCATCGTTTACAAAAACAATGGGTACACCTTTTTCATTTAAAGTTTTAAAGGCTGCATCCTGGATCAGTGTCATTACCAGTATCAATATCATTGGCATTATAAAAAGAATAGAAAGCCCTACACGATCCCTTAACAGGAGCAGGGTTTCTTTTTTAACAACTGCCAGTAATTTGTTTATCATCAATCCCTCAGTTTTCTTTTAGTTAAATTTAAAAACACAGTTTCAAGGTTGGTACAACCGGGGTTATTGGCGATCAATTGTTCGGGAGTTCCCCGGGTTAAAATTTTTCCATAATCAATAATAGAAACTGTTGTACAAAGATCTTCTGCTTCTTCCATATGATGCGAAGTGTAAATAATAGTAGTACCCGCAGCATTCACTAGTTTTAGGTTTTCAATAATTACATTGCGTGTCTGTACATCAACGCCTACTGTGGGTTCATCCAAAAATAAAATTTCGGGTTGATGCAATACACCTGCAATTAAATTTACTCTTCGTTTCATACCGCCCGAAAAAGTAGAAATTCTTCTGTTGCCTGCATCTGCCAGGCCTAATTTTTGCAGCCATAACTCTATTCTTTCTTTTAACAATTTTCCCTTTAATCCATACATCCGGCCAAAGAAGTCAAGGTTTTCGCGGGCCGTTAAAGTTGGGTACAATGCAATATCCTGCGGCACTACTCCAATCATTTGTTTTATGCTGGTAAGGTGCTGATGAAAATTTTCACCGTTTATCATAATAGTACCGCTGGTAGGTGGAAAGAGGCCGCAAAGAATAGATATGGTTGTCGTTTTTCCGGCACCGTTAGGCCCAAGCAAACCAAATATCTCATTCCTGTTAATGGTTAAAGAAATATTATTTACTGCGGGTTCACCTGAATTTTTAAAAATTTTAGTCAGACCTTGTATTTCTATAATAGCAGTTGTACTCATTTTTTGTTGAAACGCAATGATGGGAATTTTAAATTAACAGGCGATAATAATAAACTGTTTAAATACTTATAGTTACTTTTCATATGATCAGTAGTGTAAGTACCGTCTGCAAAAATAACCCAATATTCATAAGCAGCCAAGTGCTGTTGTTTATTTGATCAAACCCGTTGTGATCTTTGCAGATAAAAGACATAGCGGGATACTGGGACCCGGATGTACGCTGCCGCCACAGAAATAAAGATTCTTTATTTCTTTTGAAAAATTGGCATGACGTAAAAACGCTGCAAATTTATTATTGGAGCTGTTGCCATAAATAGCACCAAAAGCGCTTGAAGTGCGTTTTTCAATTACCCTGGGATCAAATACCAATTCTGTTTCGATCAGGGGTTCAATATCAGTTTTTAATAACCTGTTTATTTTAATTATCATATTTTTTCTTGCTTCGCTTACCAGCTGATCCCAATCCTGCCCCGAATTATTGGGAACGTTAATAAATACAAACCAGTTTTCGCTTCCGGGGGGTGCATCAGTTGGCGTATGTTTGCTGGTAATGTTGATATAGATGGTAGGGTCGGGATAAATTGTTTTTTTAGAAAAGATCGTATCAAATTCTTCCTGGTAATTGGCGCTGAACAAAATATTGTGCAGCCTCAATTCTTTAAATTCTTTCTTTATACCCCAATAAAAAATAATACCGGAACTTGATTTTGGTTGATCTAAAGTTTTCTTTGGTTTTTTCAGATTTGGCATTAATTGCTGATAGCTGTTATACACATCCATATTGCTGATGACCACATCATGCGCTGCAGTTCCTGCATCAGTGCGAATACCTGTTACTTTTTTATTTTCAATTAATATCTCACGTACGGCAGCGGAGAAATTAAAATGAACGCCAATGTCTTTGGCCAGTTGTACCAGTGAAGAAGTAATGCTAAACATTCCTCCCTGGGGATAAAATGCGCCATTTACAATTTCAACATAAGCAATAACATTTAAAGTAGCAGGGGATAAATAAGGACTGGAGCCGTTGTAGGTAGAATACCGGTTGGCTATCTGCACTAACCTGGGGTCTTTAAAAGATTTAGAGTTTGCCTCATTCATTGTATCAAAGGCACCGATCTTGCCAAAATTCAACAACCCTTTTAATACAGCTTTGGTAAAATAATTTTTAAGTTTGTGTAGTGAGTTGAATAAAAAAACTTCAGCGGTTAAATTATAAATGATTTCTGTTTTGTTTAAATATTTTATGATATCAACTTCACTGTCCTTTGTTTTTTTAGCCATGCCTGCAGCAAATTTTTCTTTACCATGAAAAGCATCAATAACAGACCCGTCTTCAAAAAAATATTGATATACGGGGTCCAGTTTTTCGTAATTAAAATAGCCCCTTGGGTCTTTGCCTGACAATTGAAATAATTCATCTACAAATTCGGGATAGGTAAAAACAGAGGGCCCCATATCAAAGCGGTATCCTTTTTCGGTTTCGGTAGAAAGTTTACCTCCCGGAAAAGGGTTGGCTTCATAAACAGTAACGTCATATCCTTTATTACGCATGCGGATAGATGCAGCGATGCCTGATATACCAGCACCTACGATGGCACATTTTTTATTATTTTCTGTGATCATACCCGATATTCATTATCGCGGCGAAATTACATTGTTTTTCTGCGTATTCCGCTACATCAGCGGGAAACAAAAAACAAAATCCCGCAGATTGCGCAGAGGCCGCAGATTTAAGGAATGAATGATTAACTTTATTTCAATAATTTTATAATCATGGAATTCGGACGTGTACCAGAAAATGAATTACGCAATATTGATTTTACGTTACCAGCTGAACGGGGTTTTAATAAAGCTGTGCTAAAAGGTAAATCCGTAAAAGCTCCCAAAATCTATATCGGCTGCGCCTAATGGGGCCGTACAGAATGGATCCTGACAATAACTTAAACTTTTTATGAAAATTTCTTTATAACATTCTCTTGAAAAAATATCTATCCACCCTACCACAGTGAATGTTACAAAATGGG
>JAYVUE010000312.1:0-9905 GCA_043788195.1 Chitinophagaceae bacterium | reverse complement strand
GTATTATGCACGTTTACAAAATGGAGCAAAACAGCAAGTAAGGCCAATGCTAAAAGTTAGATAAAAGGGTTGAAAAAGTGGTACTCAGGTTGAAAATGTTGACTGAGTTAACCTGGTTAACAAGATTCTCCTTTATCAACTCTATTAACTTTATCAACTTTTTATTTACTATTGAAACTATTGCTTAATCATTGATCCTGTGCCCTGCATTTACCCAATCAACAATTTTTTGTTTATCAATTGCGGTTAACTGTCCACCTTGTGGCATAAAGGTAGGGGTGCCATCCACAGACCTTATTTTTATCCTGTCCCAGGAAATAAGAACACTATTATCCAGGTCAAAATTTAAGCCGCCACTAACAGCGCCATTAAGGTGGCAGGGGCCACAGTAACCATTGATAATAGTTCTTACTCCAAAAAATTTTGGCCCATAACCATTAATAATTACAGAAGTAGTGCCGGTACAATTATCTGCATTTTTTGCTGTTAAAGTATAATTACCTGCAGACAGGTTAAAGAAATTTGTTGATGCCTGAAAATTAGAACCTCCGATACTATATAAATACCCGGAGCCAATCGGAGAATTAACAGTTATGGTTCCTAATGACTGTCCGGTTATAGTATGTGTTTTGCCAGCCACGGGTGTGATGGTTACACCCTGGCAGGGTGTTGGAGCAGGCGGGGCTGTAGTGGGGGTAGTGTCCGATTTTGAACAGCCGGAAATGATCAAAGTAAAAAATATTCCGGAAATGATGATTGCAGATCTCATGTTATTTATTTGTGGTATAAATTTAGTTTTAAAAATCCAAAAAAGATAGATTTTTAATGTTTATTAATTAATTGATTTATACAAACTCATTCAGTTGTATAATTTTTGCAGTAATGGCTATTATACTAATTATTCGTTCAGTGATACAATCGGGAGTGGGCACATGCAAAATGTAAATGAATACACAAAGAGCTTATTTTAAATATCCTATTTTTGTTCATATACAACAAGTAAATGCAACTTATTCCTGTAAACGACACAACAACTGCCCAACAATTTATTCAGGTAGCCATACAATTAAATAAACAGGATCCTAACTGGATACGTCCACTTGATAAAGACATTAACGAAGTATTTGATAAGGATAAAAACAAAACTTTTCGTTTTGGAGAAGTAGTACGTTGGATATTAAAAGACGACAATGGTAAATTAATTGGCCGTATTGCAGCATTTGTAAATAAAAAATATAAGAACAAAGGAGATGATGTGCCCATTGGAGGTATTGGTTTTTTTGAATGCATAAATAACCAGCTTGCTGCAGATTTTTTGTTTGATAATGCAAAAAACTGGCTGATACAACGAGGTATTGAAGCGATGGATGGACCAATCAATTTTGGTGAACGGGATCGTTGGTGGGGTTTGATAACGAAAGGTTATTTTGAACCATTGTATTGTATGAATTATAACCCACCTTATTATGTTACACTATTTGAAAATTATGGATTCAAATTATTCTATAACCAGGTATGTTTTGCAATGGATGCAACGAAAAAAATTGCACAAAAAACACAAGAGCGTTATGATTTAATTTTAGGTAATCCCGATATCAGTATGCGGTTGGTTAATAAGAATGAACTTGAAAAATATGCAACAGACTTTACCAAGATATACAACAAAGCCTGGGCAGGACATGGCGGTTTAAAACATATGGCCAGAGAGCAGGTGCTCATCATGTTTAAAAAAATGAAACCTGTGATGGATGAAAGGATCTTATATTTTGCCTATTACAAAACAGAACCTATTGCCATGTTCATTAACCTGCCGGATATTAACCAGTATTTTAAACACTTTAACGGGCGTTTTGGATTGTTACAAAAACTGGAATTTGTATGGCGGCAAAAATTCAGGCGATCCAAAAAATTTGTTGGGTTGGTATTTGGGATCGTACCCGAATGGCAGGGCAAAGCAATAGATGCATTTATTATTGGTGAATGTGCAAGGATCGTACAGGTAGATCCCATTCTTTACCTTGAATATGAAATGCAATGGATCGGGGATTTTAATCCGAAAATGATCAACCTGGCAGAAAATTTTGGCGATACTTTCCGCAGCCGTAACCTGGCTACATTCCGTTATCTATTTGACCGTACTACAGCATTTAAACGGCACCCGGTGGTGGAATAAATTGTGGTTTCCGGTTTGGGATTTTACAATTAGATTTGCTTTTAAGGAAGTTCATAGCTAATGGTTCATAGATCATGGCAGATGCGATTAATTATGAACTATCAACCATGAACCAATAATCACCAATGGATAAATTTATTGTTTCGGCACGAAAATACAGGCCGCAGAATTTTTCTACAGTTGTAGGGCAATCGCATATCACTACAACGTTAAAAAATGCCATTAACAATAATCAAGTAGCACATGCTTTTTTATTTTGCGGTCCAAGGGGTGTAGGCAAAACTACCTGTGCCAGGATCTTGGCCAAAACTATCAATTGCGAAAACCGGACTGCAGCAGGTGAAGCTTGTAATTCATGCCAGTCCTGCATTTCATTTGATGCCGGTACTTCGTTGAACATACATGAATTGGATGCGGCCAGTAATAATTCTGTAGATGATATCAGGAGTTTGGTTGAGCAGATCAGGTTTGCCCCGCAGGCCGGTAAATACAAAGTATATATTGTAGACGAGGTACACATGTTAAGTTCAGCTGCATTCAATGCTTTTTTAAAAACACTGGAAGAGCCACCACCCTTTGCCATTTTTATTTTAGCTACTACAGAAAAGCACAAGATCATACCAACTATTTTAAGCCGCTGCCAGATATTTGATTTTAAACGAATAACTAATAATGATACCATTGAACACCTACATGAAATTTGCGAAAAAGAAGGAATAAAAGCAGATAAGGCAGCACTGCATGTTATTGCACAAAAAAGTGAAGGTTGTTTAAGAGATGCACTTAGTATATTGGATAAAATAGTAAGTTTTACCAATGGTGAAATAAACTATGCAAATACTTTAGAGCACCTGAATATTTTAGACGAGGATTATTATTTTAAATTGCTCAACAACATGTACCAACAGCAATTGAGTGATGCTATGTTGTTGTATGATGAGATAAATCAGAAAGGTTTTGAAGGAGATACTTTAATTGAAGGTTTTTCAGAATTTATGCGAAACCTGTTGGTAAGCAAGGATACAAAAGCTGCTATATTGCTGGAAGTAGCCGATGATTTTAAACAGAAATACCTTGAAGCTGCACAAATGATCTCGACAGGGTGGTTAATTGCTGCGCTTAATCTTTTAAACGAAGCAGAAATTAATTACAAGCAGGCAAGGAATAAACGTTTGCATGTAGAGCTAACGATCATTAAATTAAGTTATTTACAACAGGCCATTGGGTTAGTAAATATTGATGAAACAATTATTAAAAAAAAACTGGTTGAAACTACCAAGCCCGTTGCATTCAGGGCTGTGCAGGTAATAAAAGTAAAAGAAATAACTCCGGTTATCCGTAAGCAACCGGAAGTAAAGCTCATCATTGAAAACGCTGTTGAAACACCACGAGCCGACGACCGACAACCGACAACCGTTAACCGGCCACAAACATCACTTGCTTCCCTTGAAAAGATCCGCCAAAAAGTTACCGAACAAAATAAGATCAATGACACTAATGTAAAAGATTTAACGGAAGATGAATTATATATTTCCTGGGGGGTATTTATAGAGAAACTGGCGATTAAAAAAAATCATTCTGCTGTTGCTAACTTTAAAATGGCCACTTTGAAAGTCATTGATAACAATTCTATTGAGATCATTACTGAAAATAATATTCAGCAAAAATTCATTGAACAGGAGAGGGCAGCATTGGTAGATCATTTGCAACAACATTTCTGCAACAGGCAACTTACTTATAATGTAACAAAAGTTGAAAACAAAAATAATGATCAACCGGCTGTAAAAATATTAAATACAAAAGAGCAATACCTGAAGATCATTGAGGAATACCCGTTGGTAGCAGCATTAAAAGACCGGCTAAAGCTGGAACTGGATTATTGATATATGATCGGCTTGATTTTCCTCAATTTGCATTAATTTCGAACCTCAATTAATAAATCAGAAATTATAAGATATGGCAGAAGTGATACGCATGCCCAGGATGAGTGATACTATGACAGAAGGGGTAATTGTAGAATGGCATAAAAAAGTGGGGGATAAAGTAAAGCCGGGCGATCTGTTGGCCGAAGTAGAAACAGATAAAGCCACCATGGAACTGGAAAGTTATAACGAAGGAATACTTTTATACTTAGGTGTTGAAAAAGGGAAAGCCGTTCAGGTAGATGGTGTGCTGGCTGTAATTGGAGCTGAAGGCGAAGACTATAAAACAGTACTTGTTGAAACAAAAAGTACCTCTGAAATTCAGACAACTAACCCCGTCCGACCGGATCATCCGGGCGGGCACAAAATACAAACCACAAATCAGGAGTCTGAAACAACTGCCCCATCAGCAAAAGTTATTCTTCCCGCAGGTGCCAAAGAGATCCGCATGCCTTTGTTAAGTGATACAATGACTGAAGGAAAAATCATTTCATGGAATAAAAAAGTTGGTGATCTTGTAAAAAGCGATGATGTATTGGCCGAAGTGGAAACGGATAAGGCCACAATGGATGTAGTAGGTTATGAAGAAGGTACTTTATTATATGTAGGAGTTGAAGCAGGTAATGCGGCAAAAATAAATGAGATCATTGCTATTGTAGGTAAAGCAGGTACTGATGTAAGTGCGTATGTAGCGGCTGAGAAAGCCGGAACAAATAAGTTGGCCGTTGATAGTAGTCCGATGACCGAAATCAAACCTGCATCAAATGACAAACAACGAACAACGGGCAACGAACAAACTTTAGTGAGCAACGAACAAGAGACACCCAGCAATGGCCAACGCCTTAAAGCCTCCCCACTTGCAAAAAAATTAGCTGTAGATAAAGGAATTGATATTACTAAAGTAAGTGGCAGCGGAGATGGTGGCCGGGTTACAAAAAAAGATATTGACGGGTATACACCGACAACCGACAACCGACAACCGACAACCGTTGGCAAAGGTTCAGTACCGGTATTTACTGCAAATGGAACCGAAGGGTATACAGATATTCCATTAACGCAAATGCGTAAAACCATTGCCCGCAGGTTGGTTGAAAGCAAATTCGGTGCACCCCATTTTTATCTTACCATGGAAATTAACATGGATAATGCTATTAATGTACGTACACAATTAAATGAATTTGGTACCGTAAAAATATCTTTTAATGATTTAATTATTAAGGCGGTTGCATTATCACTTCGTGAACATGCAGCAGTAAACAGCAGTTGGATGCCTGCCCGTGCAGATACAGACGGGGCTGATTTTATCCGTCAGAATCATCACATACATATTGGCAGCGCCGTAGCAACACCCGAGGGGTTGATTGTTCCGGTTATTCGTTTTGCAGATCAAAAGTCATTAACACAAATTGCAACTGAAGCAAAAGAATTATATGGCAAGGCAAAGGATAAAAAACTACAACCCAATGAATTTAGCGGCAACACTTTTACCATTTCCAATTTAGGTATGATGGATATTGAAGAGTTTACGGCTATCATTAATCCTCCGGATAGCGCCATTTTAGCTGTCGGCAGGATCAAAGAAGTAGTAGTAAAAACTGGAGATAGTTTTGCAGCAACCAATGTAATGAAATTAACCATGAGCTGCGATCACCGTTCTGTTGACGGCGCAGTAGGGGCTGCTTTTCTGCAAACACTTAAAAAATACCTGGAAAACCCGGTTAGATTGTTGTTGTAGTACATCAATAACATAATAACTTATTTTCAATAAGTTTTGAAAATTCAATAATTGCTCTACTTTTGCGGTAAAACAATTATCATGAAACTCTCAGAAGCAAAAGCTCAGTTTATCAGTAGTTGGGGTGCCTTTGGTACGCATTGGGGTATCAACCGCACTATGGCGCAGATACACGCTTTGTTGCTCATCAGCCCGGATCCAATAACCCAGGATGATATTATGGAGCAACTAAACATCAGTCGGGGTAATGTAAATATGAATACCCGCGATCTGGTAGATTGGGGATTGGTAGATAGGGTATTGATACCCGGTGAACGAAAAGAATTTTTTTTAGCCGAAAAAGACATCTGGAAAGTAGCTACACAAATAATTAAAGAAAGAAAAAAAAGAGAACTGGATCCCATGTTGAAATTATTGGGCCAGCTGGAAAAAATTGATGGTGATAAAAAAGAAAAGAATATAAAACAGTTTGTGGATACGATTGGCGGGATAAGAAAATTCGGTGGCCAGGCCGATAAAATGCTTGACATTATGGTTAAAGCAGATGAGCGTTGGTTTTTAGGCAGTTTACTGAAGTTCTTTAAATGAAACAACAACCTATTATATTATTTGATGGCGTTTGCAACTTTTGTAATAGTGCTGTAAACTTTGTCATCAAAAGGGATAAAAAAGCAAGTATATTATTTACTCCTTTACAATCTGATGCCGGGCAAAAATTATTGCTGCAATACAATTTGCCCCCGGGTGATATGCAATCATTTGTATTTATAGATAAGGGCAAAGCCTATATTCGGTCAACAGCTTCACTAAGGATTTGCAGGTATTTAAGAGGATTATGGCCCTTATGTTATGCCTTCATCATAGTTCCCCAATTTATACGCGATAGTATTTATAAATGGATAGCAAAAAACCGCTACAAATGGTTTGGAGTACGGCAACAATGTATGATACCAACGCCGGATATAAAAGCAAGGTTTTTAAATTAAAATGGAAAAGAAAAAAACATTGGTATTAGGCGCTTCTGAAAACAAGGAGCGAATTAGCTTTTTGGCAATAACAAAACTGGTAGCTCAGGGTTTTCCGGTAGTTGCCATCGGAAAAAAAGCAGGGACGGTAAATAATATTGAGATCATTACAGAACAAAAGCATTTTGAAAATATTGATACTGTTACGCTTTATCTCAACCCGGCTCATCAAAAAGCTTATTATAATTATATTTTCTCTCTTCATCCAAAACGTATCATTTTTAATCCCGGTGCTGAAAACGAGGAGTTAGTTATCCTCGCAAAACAAAAAGGTATCCGGGCTATGGAAGCCTGTACACTGGTGTTGTTAAGTACAGGCCAGTTTTGATTTTTTACTTGCGGTACGTAGTTTTTCTATAAGTAAAAATACTTTTTTAACTTTTTTTTAGTGTTTACATAATATTGACAGCAGGTTTGCGTTTTATCATCTGGAATTGCTTACCACATTTCTAAAGAAACCAAATTCAGTACTATGAAACGCCTTGCACCCTATGCATTAGTATTATTGCTATGCACAAATTCATTGATCGGATCTTCACAAAATCCCGGTACAACAAAACCTAAACAATTCAATAGTTTTCCGGATATTATCAATTGTACGGAAGCCGAATTAAGCAAGGTATTTGCAACTTCAGCCGGTCAGAATATCAGCCTGTCTTTCTCTGATAATTTTTTATTTGCCGGCAATGTTACCGACCAGGTAGTTAAATACAGTAATCTGCAAAGTGCAAATATCAAATCACCTCTTTATAATAACACCATCTTTAATATTTCAAAACGGGTAAATGAAGATAACAGTATTACTTATGTAGGACGTATCATCAATACAGGTTATTTCGATGGCTATGAATTAAAAAAAGATCCTAATGGAAATTATAAACTCATTAAAATAGAAACTGACAAAGTTATACAGGATTGCATGCATTTATAAGCAGCCTGTTAACATTAAAAAACCTTACTCAATCCATGAATCCTATTAAATCCCTGACCTATGAAAAAGACCTCTACATTATTGATTTTGGCAATCGCATTGCTGGTATCTTTTAAGTCATTTAGTGTTCCTAAATTAAACAGTTATCCTGCTGCCATTGCAACAATATTTCTGGATTTTGACGGGCATCGTGTTGTTGCTTCTATGTGGAATAACGGTACACCAATTGATTGTGTGCCAGCAGGCATGACAGATCTTCAAATTACCGAGGCATTTAACCGTGTAGCGGAAGACTTTCGTCCTTTTCAAATAAATATTACAACTGATTCAACTGTTTTCCTGGCAGCTCCATTAACTAAACGAATGAGAGTGATCATCACCCCAACCAGTGGCTGGTACCTTGGTGTTGGTGGTATTTCTTATGTTGGCTCATTTACCTGGGGAGATGATACACCGGCATTTGTATTTTGCGATCGGCTTGGCCCTAATAGTCCTAAAATGGTTGGCGAATGTTGTTCGCATGAAAGCGGCCATACGGTAGGGTTATCTCATCAATCAAA
This sequence comes from Chitinophagaceae bacterium, assembly GCA_043788195.1. Lineage (GTDB taxonomy): Bacteria > Bacteroidota > Bacteroidia > Chitinophagales > Chitinophagaceae > Ferruginibacter. Next base: position 1,559 of record JAYVUE010000312.1, on the reverse strand, counting down.
ATATGGATCAGACTGTACCACACCAATTCAACCTTATAACGGGGGTACAGGCACGGGGGAAATTGGCTGGGCGCCAATTATGGGTAACAGCTATTATAAAAATATGACAAACTGGAATAATGGGCCAACTCCATACGGATGTACCGTTGTGCAGGACAATCTTAGTATTATAACTACACAAAATGGCTTTACCTACCGGGCAGATGATTATACTGAAACTTTGAATACCGGAACTTATACTTTACCAACAACAAATTTTAATGTAAACGGAATAATTTCAACCAATAATGACGTAGATGCTTTCAGATTTTCATTACTAAAAAACTCAAATTTTCATTTAACAGCAATTCCTTTTAATGTTAGTGCAAATTATATTGGTGCTAACCTTGATATTAAACTTGAACTGTATAACTCGTCGGGTACTCTAATAAATACCTATGACCCAGTTGCAACTATGAGTGTAACAATAGATACGGTTTTAAACACAGGTACGTATTACATAAAAATTGACGGAACAGGTAATATTAATATTGGGGAATATGGAAGCCTGGGGTCATTTGTAATTAGCGGTGCCAGCGGAGCACTACCTATACATGATGTAAATCTCACCGGTATTGCTGATAAAGGAAAGCATAACCTGAACTGGAAAATCATTGCTGACGAACCAATCAAAACTATTATTGTAGAATCATCTAACGATGGGGTCAATTTTAAATCATTAACGTCAGTACTTCCATCATCTATAAAATTTTCTTATACATCTTTTTTAAGCAATACTATTTTTTACCGTTTAAAAGTTACTTCAGTACTTGACCAAACTATGTATTCCAACACTATCGCAATAGTTGGTACGGGCAGCACTGATAAATCATTCTTTGTTTCCACCCTTGTGCAAAATGAGATAACTGTTAATGCACCGGTAAACTATCAGTTCATGTTGTGCGATATAACGGGTCGTGTAATAAATACCGGTGTTGGTGTAAAAGGAGTGAATAAAATAAATATTGGAAATAATCAAAATGGTATGTATGTCATTCAATTGTTCAACAATGATCAAAAACAAACAGAACGAATTATAAAACAGTAAAAATAATTTATAAAGAAAGTAAGGTAGATTCATGTGAAAGTTAGGGGGTAGCGTTAGGGGCTATCCCCTTTTTTATTTTTATTACCTGGCAATTTTATACAACGATCTGCAAAAGCAGAAATAATTTATAAAGAAATTAAGGTAGATTTCTGAAAGTCAGGGAATAGCGTTAGGGGCTATCCCCTTTTTTATTTTTATTACCTGACAATTTTCTACAACGATCTGCAAAAGCAGAAATAATTTATAAAGAAATTAAGGTAGATTTCTGAAAGTTAGGGGGTAGCGTTAGGGGCTATCCCCTTTTTTATTTTTATTACCTGGCAATTTTCTACAACGATCTGCAAAAGTAGAAATAATTTATAAAACCTCTGGCGCAAGTGTTCCGCCATCGGCGGTTCACTTGTGTCTACCAGATCTACCGGACTGTGTCCGGATTTATGTTATCGAAATCCCATGTTACAAATGTTCAATT
>JAYVUE010000311.1:0-3083 GCA_043788195.1 Chitinophagaceae bacterium | reverse complement strand
ATTTTAACTGGCTCCGCCTTGGTTCGTGGCTCACGAACCATTCGCTACTATAGAAATTCCTGATTAAATTAACGATAAATTTTAATAATACAGGTGATTTAATCACCATCAAATACGGTGTACAAATTATTCAAAAAGCCAAAATTATCCATACTTGTTTCATAAAACTCTGCTGAAGAATAATAATAACTGATGTCATCTTTTGCTAATAGCCATTTGCCGCTTACCGGATTAAAATGGATATAGTCTAACTTTTGCTTTGCTACCGCACGGCTGTATATTTCTGTACCTAATGAATCTCTTTGCCAAATTTCATGTTTTTTATTAGTTGCGGTTACTTCGTACAATTTAAATTTGCTTTGCGTTTTTAATAACTTTAAAAAATAATGCGATGTATATTTAAGCAAACTGCCTTTAGGTGTTTCCTTACCATTTAATTTATGTTGTTGCCAGATAAGGTGGATGTGATTAGGCATAATAACAAATGCGTAAACTGTTATTAATTTTTCATCAGATAGTTTTTTCAGGTAACTCACAATAAGGTCTTTGTTCATATTGTCTTCAAGCAGATGATGCCATTTATGAATTGTTGCTGTCCAAAAATATATTGCATTTATTGCAGTGTATGATTTTCTTTGGGCAATTTGCATTACGCTTTGGTTTACTTATTTACAAGATAATAAAATTTGTGATTTTTATCTTAGCGAACGGTTCGTGAGCCACGAGCCGAGGCGGAGGGTTTTGTTATTTTTTTTGTATCGCTGGTCCTTTAGAATTGGCAGCCAGTTTTAATTCATTTTCTCTAACCTTGTACTTTACAATTTTTGTAATTAATGTAATGGGTAATTTTTTATCTAACGGAAATTGTATTGCCCCTTTGGACCATTTGTATTTTGTTATTTCAGTTTTAAAATGTTCAATACCTGAGCCTGTGGGGTAAAACCCAATATGTTTTGCATAGCCTGCAAAAAATACCAGCATGCCATTTTGTTTGTATGCCGGCATTTGATAACTGATTACCTCTTCTGCTTTTGGTGCAGCCGCTTTGATGGTGTTGCGCATTTGAATCAATAATTCCCGCACTTCTTTTGGAAATGCAGCAATATATTTATCTATAGTAGTTGCCGGATTATTTTTCATTGAAAACTTTCTTTTTTATTCCAAAAATAATAAGATAATATTCCTGGAATGATCCATGCCAGCATAAACAACATCATGGGGTCAAAATGGGCTGTTACAGCAATGTTTGAATAAACTGCACCTGCAAGATCAAAAAACAATCCTGCATAAGCCCATTCTTTTATTTTTTTTAAACCTGGTAACAGGATAATAATGGATCCGGATAGTTTTGCCAATCCTAAAAATGGGATCAGGTAAACAGGATATCCCAACAGGTCGTGTAAAAGTTTTATGGAGTCTTCGTTTTTGATAATATTAGGAATAGCAGAGAATGCCATCAGTAAGGCAAATATTACAGTGCATACCCAGTATAAAACCCTGATTGTTTTTGGTTCCATCTTCAATTAGTGTTTGTGTTTTTAAATGAGTGATATTTTTATTCACCTGCTTTTTCCAGTGTTGCAATATCCAGTTTTTTCATCTTCATCAATGCTTGTGACACTTTGCCTGCTTTTGTAGGGTCGCTCATCAATTTCCCAATAACATCAGGCACAATCTGCCATGAAAAACCATATTGATCAACCAGCCAACCGCACATGCTTTCTTTACCACCGTTGGCAATTAAACTATTCCAGTAATGATCTATTTCTTCCTGGGTTTTGCAATCCACCACAAATGAAATGCCTTCATCAAATTTAAAAGCATGTGGAGCAGAACTGTCCATGGCAGCAAACAACTGTCCATTTAAAGTGAATTGGGCATGTTTAATATACCCTTCCACATCATGCTCTCCCTTTTCGTATTTACTTAACAGGTTTACTTTTGAATCATTGAATAGTGATGTATAAAGAGTAATTGCATCAGCTGCTTTGCCGGCATTACCCTGTGTAAACATCATTGCCGGAACAATTTTAGCGTCTTCCATCTTGCCCATCATCAACTGCCAGTTTACACCAAATTTATCCTGGCACCATCCGTATTTTTCACTCCAGGGATATTTGTTCAAAGGCATCAATATACTGCCACCTTCAACTAATTTATTCCATTTGGCATCGATCTCTTCTTCTGTATTGCAATTCACAAAAAAAGATACTGAAGGGTTTACTTTAAACATCGGGCCACCGTTTAGTCCCATAAATTTTCTGCCCTCAATTTCAAAAGTTGTCACCATAGGATTGTTGGCAGTAATTGTTGAATTATTAAAAACAGTGCAATAAAAATCTGCGGCAGCTTTGGCCTTTCCATCGAACCATAAGCAGGTAAAAATTTTATTTGTCATGACGATACTTTTATTTGTTATTGATATTTAACATCCATTGCACACCAAATTTATCGGTGCAACTACCATAATAGGCTCCCCAAAACATATCTTGTAAGGGCATGGTAATGGTGCCACCTTCAGATAAAGCTGCAAATAATTTATCAGTTTCGACTTTTGTATCCGGCTCAACCATAATGTGCACATTATTCCCTTTATTTACTGTAAATCCAAATGATTCGGGGGCATCGGTTCCCATAAGGGTATGGCCGTCTGTTATGGGTAATTCAATATGCATCACCAAATTTTTATCTGCATCTGCCAAAGGAGGCATGCCATCCTGTGTGGGGATCTCTCCAAAGCGTGCAATATTTCCGTTGAACTCAGTGCCAAATACGGTTTTGTAAAAGTTGAATGCTTCCTCGGTGTTACGGGGGAAATTCAGGTATGTACTCACTCTTGCCATCGGTAAAAGATTTTATGTTGATCAATTGGTTTCCGTATATTTTTTAAAATTGTTCAGTATCATCTGCCATCCGCCTTGCTGCATTTCTACTGTGTTCTGATCTTCAGCCTCAAATATTTCCACAATTTCTGTTACATCACCAATGCTTGAAAATTTTACTGTTGCTTTTCTGCCATCACCCATCGTATACATGATCAGTTCATTTTCCAATACATCATCATATACTCCAAAGAAATCAAA
>JAYVUE010000310.1:0-3762 GCA_043788195.1 Chitinophagaceae bacterium | reverse complement strand
ATTTGCCCAAAAACCTGTTTTAGCTGAAGTAGCTAAGTTTACTACTGAAACAATTGATCAGGGGAAACTAAAAGTAAATGACCCCAAAGAGGTTAAGTTTATTGTTACCAATATTGGTAAAGATCCATTGGTAATTGAACAGGCTAACCCAACCTGCGGTTGCACTGTAGGTGATTATACAAAATCGCCGATTGCACCGGGAGCAACCGGATTTGTTTCTGCTAAATTCAATGCTGCCGGAGTAGGCCATTTTGAGAAACACCTGACTGTTAAATTTGCAGGTTTTGATGATATAAAGAGTATTACAATCTCAGGAGATGTTTTAGCGGCTGAAGATTATGACAAGTGGGTTTTAGAAAATCCGGTTAAAAAAACTGATGTTATTGCAACAAATAATGTAGTACCAGTAAAAGAAACGAAAGAAACGAAAAAAGATAAGAAAACAAAAACGGTTGTAAAATCTTAAGTTCAACATAATATTTTAAAAAACCTCCTGATAAACGGGAGGTTTTTTATTTAACCTATGAAAAGGATAACAAGACTTACCGATCTTTTTAAATTTCTATAACGTAATCATGCATTAAAATAATAAATGCATAAAAACTACGTTATTATTGAGATCCGTTGAAAATTATCAACAAATCCTAAATCCTAACCTATGAAACAAGGTTTACACAAACCTTTGTGGTACCTGTTTATTTTGATGTCTACTACCTCAAAAGCATATAATCAAGACATTCGTTTTTCTAAATTTATTAAGAATATTAAATTCCTCAATGTTTAATTCATAAAAATTAATACGCAATACTATTTCAATAAGCTTGCGTTAATAAATTAAAGATTTTTGTTTTTATGGATTGTTTGGATAACAAAAAACCCCTCTTTTTTTGGAGGGGTTTTCATTTATTTACACTAACTATTATTTCGAAGTCTATTTATCATCAGGATTATTAAGGCTAAATACCAGGGCTGCCACCGCTCCACCACCCAGTGTACTGAAAACATAGATCAGAATATTATCCCAACAAAATGATTTTTGAATACATAACCCAACTGCAACTGCCGGATTATAAGCTCCGCCCGAAAATTTCCCCAACATGGTAGCCATTAGTACTACAGTTGCCCCTATGGCTAAACCATAAAAACTATTACCATTATTTGCTTTTGCTGTAGCAACATTTAGTACAACATAGGCCAGTGCAAATGTTCCCAATAATTCGGCTGCTATTGCTTTATAAGTTCCGTCATCAGCAATTACACAATTGCCACTTCCTTCATGTTTAAAAACATAAACAGTAATTAATGCAGCGGCAACTGCACCTGCCAATTGAAAAATCCAATATATCAAAGCATCTTTTAATTCTATTTTTCCTCTCATCCATACTGCAAGTGTAACAGCCGGGTTGTAATGCCCCCCGGAAATATGCCCCCCTGCATATACCATTACCATTAATGCCAATCCGGCTCCCAAACCTCCTGCAAAGGCCGCACCCATAACCAGGAACAGAGCTCCGATAAATTCAGTAATATACTTGTTCATAATTTAGTTGGTTTAAATTCAAAATATTTATTCTGCTAATTAAACGAAAAGGCAACAATTACTGTTAACATTTTTTACACAAGCCCTATCTTTATAAAATAAAAAATAACAATTTTGAAGATAGAAACCGGCCAACCAGCCCCCGAATTTAGTTTATTTGATACAGATAAAATTAAAATAAACCTTAGCGATTGTAGAGGAAAAAATGTTTTATTATTATTTTTTCCCCAGGCATTTACGGGTGTATGTACCAAAGAACTTTGTTCTATAAGAGATGACATAAGTCGTTACAGCAATATAAATGCACAGGTATTTGGTATATCAGTTGATTCGGTTTTTTCATTGAAAAAATTTAAAGAAGAGCAATTGTATAATTTCCCTTTATTAAGTGATTTTAATAAAGAAGTTTCAACTGCCTATGATTGTTTATATGTTGATTGGATTTTGGATATGAAGGGAGTAAGTAAACGCTCGGCATTTGTGATAGATAAAGAAGGCATTTTAAGGTATACTGAAGTACTTGAAACTGCCCGAGATTTACCTGATTTTGATACTATCAACCTAATTTTAGCATCTTTGAACGAGTAAATATTTATACCTGAATTCAAACCCGAAGCCTTATATATTGATTTATTTAATATTTAAATAGCAAGGTATTTAATTAGTAACCTCTAAAATGTTGATTATTTGAAAGATTTTACTACTTTTACTATGTTGAATAAAATCATTTATATACTCATTTTTACTATTGGATTAACTTTTACTTCTTTTGCTCAAAATAAAACCGCCCTTTCAGGCGATCCAGCAGCAAAGCTTTTAAAAGTATATCCGATACCTGCTACAACTGTAGTAAATTTTGATTTTCAACAAGGTTACGATAAAACATACTCTTTCCAGGTCTATAATTTTGTTGGTATTAAAGTGTATGAATTAAAGAATACACCACCGCAGATCAGTCTTCCACTTTCAGAATTTTTCAGGGGTATTTACTTTTACAGGCTGCTGGATAAATATGGCAGATTCATTGAATCCCAAAGATTTCAGGTAGTTAAATAATCTATTTTAATTTTACCGGTTTATTTTATTTATTACATCACCTGTACAATCAGAAATTTAAGGTAATGCGTATTTTCCTGGTCTCTTATAATGGGATGATCGGCCGATTGTGAATTATAAATAACCTGCCTGATCTTACGCTTAGCGTCTGTAGCAGCCATTTGAATGATATCCAAAAACAATTCAGGTTGTACCAGGTTGGTACAACTTGATGTTACTAAAAACCCCCCGGGCTTTACCAGTTTCATTCCCCGTAAATTAATTTCTTTATATCCAGCAACGGCTTTATCAATGGTAGCCCTGCTTTTTGTAAATGAAGGCGGATCAAGCATAACCACTTCCCATTGCCTACCTTCTTTTACCCATTGCTTTAATACATCAAATGCATTAACACATTCAAACCGGCAAATATTTTGTAACCCATTCAGTAAAGCATTTTTATTGCACATATTAATAGCATCGGGTGAAATATCTATGCCTAAAACAGAGCGTGCGCCAAAATGAGCAGCACTGATCTCAAAAGATCCTGTATAACAAAAAGCGCCAAGCACATCGGCATCTTTAACTATGTGTTGAATAGCTTTACGATTATCCTGCTGATCAAGGAAATATCCTGTTTTTTGACCGTTAGCAATATCTACATGATATCTTATTTCGTTTTCGTTGATAATAATATTGGTATCAAATATTTCTGACAAAAACCCCTTTTGTTGTTCCATACCTTCAAGTTCTCTTACCCGAACATCATTACGTTCATAAATACCTTTTGGAGAAAAAATATTTTCTATTGCTTTTACAATAGCAGGCTTCCAAACATCGATACCCAATGCCAGTGTTTGAATTACAAAATAATCATTGAATTTATCGATAACAAGCTGAGGCAAACCATCTGCTTCACCAAATATCAGCCGGCAGTTTTCGGTATAGCCTATTTTTTTACGATAAGCCCATGCCTGTTTTAAACGATTAAGGAAAAAATCATCATTAATTATTTCATTCTTATCCCGGGTAAGTAAACGTACCATTATCTGCGATTGTGGATTTATATACCCCCTTCCAATAAAATTTTTATCGTGGGTGTACACTTCAACTATTTCACCTGCCTTTGCAGCTGTATCCAATGCCTTACCCTTGTTAACTTCATTGCCAAATATCCATGGATGCCC
>JAYVUE010000309.1:0-16009 GCA_043788195.1 Chitinophagaceae bacterium | reverse complement strand
AACGGCGGAATGGTTGCGGTGCGTTGGCAATTATCACAAAAAAATTGCTGATCATAACTATTTTTTAAAAATCTTTCCGTTGGTATTTTTTTTGCATATCGATAAAATGTATAATCAAATATAGTAAAGAAGCCTTTGTATATTTGCGCCATGCTAAAAACAACACTGCTTAAGGCTATTGATGCAGGTGCCCAACAGCTGCAACATTATTTTAATGGCGAATATAAAATATCAAACAAAGAAGGTATTAATAATTTAGTAACCGAAGCCGATCATGCATCAGAAAAAGCAATTATAGATATTATCAGAAAGGAACATCCGGATCATTTTATTTTAAGTGAAGAAACGGGTGAAATTGTTATGGATAGTGAATATAAGTGGATAATTGACCCTATTGACGGCACAATAAATTTTTCAAACGGTATACCGCTTTGCTGTGTTAGTATAGGGTTAGAAAAAGCCGGGGAAATGATCCTGGGTGCCGTTTATAATCCTTTTATGAAAGAAATGTTTTTTGCACAAAAAGGATTTGGCGCTTCGCTAAATAATAAAAAAATAAACGTTAGCTCTAAAACTGAAGTTATTAAAAGTTGCCTGGTAACAGGTTTTCCATACACTTATTTAGATATGCCCAATGGTCCTTTGGCTGTATTTGAACGTTTTATACGAAACGGTGTTCCGGTAAGACGTTTAGGAAGTGCGGCTATTGATCTGTGTTGGGTGGCAGCTGGCCGCTTTGACGGATTTTATGAACACCATCTACAAGCCTGGGACACTGCTGCCGGATTTTTAATTGTAGAAGAGGCTGGGGGAAAAGTAACAGATTATAAAGGCGATCACTATTCTCCTTATCAACCCCACCTGTTGGCCACTAATGGAAAAATTCATGATGAAATGCTGGAGATCATTAATAACAGGAAACAATTATAGTGTACGGTGTACAATGTTTGATGTACGCCAATAAAATAATTTTACCTTTATTATTTAACCGCAATCCCTGCCTTATGAACTCTGAAGAAATGAAGAGAAGGACAAAATTGTTTGCAATAAACATAGCTTTTCTTACTCAGAAAATACCAGATACCCTTATTAATAAGGCCTACAAAGGGCAAATTACAGGGCATCAAGAAGGGCAAACTCAAATGCTGATTTTATTAATAAGCTTAAAATTGTAGAGGAATAATTGGATGAAATTCTGTTCTTTTTAGAATTACTTGAAGTCTTTAATCCGAAAGAAAAAGAAGAGATTAATACAATATACAATGAGGGTGAAACTTTATTAAAAATAATTGTTGCGTCTATAATATCCTCACGCAAATAAAACGGGCGTACACCTGACATCGTAAATCGTACATTTAAAATTATGGAAGAAAGAACAGAAATAGCATCGCTCGGTGAATTTGGTTTAATAGACCACCTTACCCGTAATAATGAAATAAAAAACACTTCCACCATTTTAAGTGTGGGTGATGATGCCGCTGTGATAGATCATTTTGGGAGGCAAACAGTTATCAGTACAGACATGCTGGTAGAAGGCATTCACTTTGACCTTATGTACACACCTTTAAAACATCTTGGTTATAAAGCTGTGGTAGTAAACTTAAGTGATATCTATGCAATGAATGCTACACCCACTCAAATTTTATTAAGCATTGCCATCAGCAATAAATTCAGCGTAGAAGCCCTGGATGAATTTTATGAAGGCGTGTATGCTGCCTGCGAAAAATATAATGTTGACCTGGTTGGTGGGGACACCACTACATCGCAACGTGGATTTGTGATTAGCATAACTGCTATTGGAGATGTGGCACCCGATAGCTTTGTGAAAAGAAACGGCGCAAGGGTAAATGATCTTATTTGTGTTAGTGGTGACCTCGGTGGTGCTTTTTTAGGATTAACAATTTTGGAAAGAGAGAAAAAAATATTTCAGGAAACCGGCGCACAACCCGACCTTGAAAACCGTGCATATATAGTAGGCCGTTTATTAAAACCAGAAGCAAGAAAAGATGTTATAGAATATTTTACGGCTAATGAAATAATCCCCACCAGCATGATCGATATCAGCGACGGCCTTAGCAGTGAAATATTGCATATCTGTAAACAAAGTAATGTAGGCTGTGTGTTGTATGAAGACAAGTTGCCACTAAATGAAGATTCGAAAGAGTTTGCTTATAAATTAGAATTAGATCCTACCGCATGTGCGCTAAGTGGTGGGGAAGATTATGAATTATTATTTACAGTGGCGCAGGCAGATTATGAAAAAATCAATAACAATAACGGCCTTAGTATAATTGGATACATTACAGAACCTGCCGAAGGAAAAAATATTATTACCCGTGGCGGAAATAAACACGAGCTGGTGGCCCAGGGTTGGAATCATTTGAAATGAAAATAATATTTCACTTCTATAATTTGTTGTTCTTTAATCTTTTAAAAAAATCCAGTATTTCAGTATCGCTTTTTGCATCTAACTCATTTATTTCAAAGCTTAATTCTCTTTTTGGCATTACCATGTTATGGGTTTGAGAAAATTTTTGGTTATATAAAACGCTGATCTTATAAAGTTTAAACTTGTTAATACTATCAATTGATTTTGACAAAGAAAAATCTGTTTCTTTTATGTGATTTGTAAAATACAATATTACAGTATCGCCATCGTCTTTAATTATTCTGGGAATATAAGTTTTTGTAATTTTGTTGTTTATCTTATCAAAAACAGAATCAATTAAAACTGCATTTTTAATAACCGCATTAATATCAAGAGTGCCTATACCCCTTACATCTATCATTGAATCCACAGAATGTTTTTTTAAAACGTTTTTATCATCGAGGGATTTAAGTAAATAGCCATATTTATCTTCTTTTTTACCAGCGAAATATAAATATCCGATTCCTGTTGGTTCCATTTTAAATAATATAGTGTCTCCCGTGCTGTTTTTTATAGTGTCTTCTTTTATTTCGCCCATTTGATATGGTAATTTATATACAAAATAATTTCCGCTATAATACAAAATTGTGCTGTCATGTAAGTAAAGTAATTCCCCGGTAAATTTTACTGCTGGGAAGGAGGTGGTAAAAGATATCTTTTTAACCCTGCTATTTTTATTGTTGACATTACAGCCAAATAATATTGTTGAGTAAATAAGCAGCAATAAAAATATTTTATTGCTGCTTATTTTTAAAGGCTTAATATCCGGGAATTGTAAAGGGGCTACCATTAACATTGAATGATTTTGATGGATTAAGAGAAAAATATCGGTGATAAGGCACGCTGAGAACAGTAGTAGACATATCAACATTAATTTCTAAATTCATAACAGCATTATATATCCCTACTATAGCATTTGCATATACTAATGAATGTGCAACATTGCCTCCAACAACAGTACCTTCCAAGCCTGTATTAATATGCTCAAGTGACTCCCATTGCCAAACATTATGTTTTTTTTTGTGGGTTCCTTTTTCAAAACTATATATTTTCCATCCTGTCCCCTCTATACATTTCCATTTGTACATTGCTACCCGATGTTGAACGTCTTCGCTAACTATTGTATTTTCTATGGTTTGGCTAGTGGCATGTGTATTATTTTGCATTACATTTAGAATTGATTCTGCTAATTGTTCCGGCGGGATCGAACCACCGCCTCCACCACTGTTTCCACCACCACCGCCGCCACTGTTGGTACAATAGATTGTTGAAAATAAATATTCTTCATATACCAGCACACCATTTATCCATGTTTGCCAGTACCAGTCAATTGTAATTACCTCGCCACCACATTCTTCCGGATCTGCGTAATTGGTTTCTCCCGGATTAACAATTTTGTTTTTTTCGGTAGCTTTGGTTATTAGTTTATCTGTTTTTTTTACTTCTTTCCCGTTTTCAAAATGCCTGGTTGATACAATATTATTGTTTAAATTATATTCCAGCAATGCTCCGTTAAATGATTCGGGCATTTGATGGTTGTTATATAAATGAGCCAAAATAATCTTTTCCGGGTTAGCCATCTTGTCTTTACTCAATACAATATAGTAATTTCCTTTTGTTATTTTTCCATTCTTATCTGCTGTTTCTGCTAAATATTTATGTGCCGTTAATTCATTCTTAAGATTAACAGGTGTTAAATATAAATTTTCTCCGGGATAGTAAATAGTGTTCTTCCAGTCTGGTTTTGCGGAACCTAGTATTTTTAAGTTGGGGGGTTTTGTAGTCTCCTCCTGTGACTCAACCCAGTTTTTTGCCGTTTGAGATATTAAGCCTTGTTCATTCTCATCAAGACCTGTTGAAGAGTTTTCTTTTTTACATCCTGTAAAAATTGCTATTGCCAGTGTAGCTATAGCAAGAAGAAGGGTTTTTGTTTTCATAACAGTAAGGTTGGGATTAAAAAAATTATTGACACACAAACTTCAAGACAAAAAACTGCATATCAAAAATTTATAGCTAAACTAATTTTAGTTTGACAATAACTTTATTTTTCCTTATAAAAATCTTTATCTGGTGAAAACAACTTTTTTAAGAAGAAAAATAGCTTTTGAATTTTACATGAGTCATAAAAAAATTTACTAGGTTCATGTATAAATACTATGCACATGCCGTCAGCTAAATCATCAAATAACCTGGGCCGTTTACTTATTGGACAAAATATCCGGAAATGGCGTGATCTAAAGGGAATAAAGCAGGAGATGCTTGCAACAAACCTGGGTATAACAAAATCTGCATTAAGCAATATCGAAAACAACAAAACAGGTATCAGCTTAAGCCGTATCGAAGATATTGCCAGATGCCTTGGTCTTGATACAATGAGATTGTTTTGCGACCCACTTGACCTGTTGTTATTAACAAAAGAGAAATCATAATATTGTGTTTGAGGCTTAACTTTACTGCAACAAGTACTGCATGAACATTTTTCGTTTTTTCTTCTTTTTCATTTGTTTTTTTCTTTTGTATTCCTGTGCACCAACAAATAAAAACTATAACCCCACCAAAAAGTACCCAAAACAGGAATTACTGGAAGATTATACACTATTAAGGAATATCCTGGAAGCAAAGCACCCCTCTTTGTATTGGTATACCAGCAAAGACAGTATGGATATGTATTTTGATAAATACAAACAGGTTATTGAAGACAGTATGACCGAACAGCAGTTTGGCTGGAAAGTAATTGCGCCGCTTACTGATAAGATCCATTGTGGACATACAAGTTTTGGAATGAGTAAGGCCTATAACCGCTGGGTAAATAACAGAAAGCTTCCTTCTTTTCCGCTTTTTTTAAGGTGCTGGAACGATACCATGGCGATAACTGCTAACCTTAACCGAAAAGACACATTACTTAAAAGAGGCACTTTGGTAACTGCAATTAACGGGATAAGAAATAATGAACTACAGCAAATTTTATTTCTACACATGACGGAAGATGGCAATGCCAATAATGTAAATTATGCAAGACTCAGTAATAATTTCCCTTATTACCATCGCAATATATTGGGGTTAAGCAAAATATACACAATACAATATTTAGACAGTATGGGAAAAGAGCATACTATAAAAATTCCACTGTTTGAACCTGGTAAAGACAGTCTTAAAAAAAATAAAGCGATTCAGCCTGTAATAAAACCTGCGCCTCAAACAAAGCAACAGCGTTTGCAGGATTACAGGTCTGTTGCCATTGATACAGCCAATAATACAGCCATTATTACATTGAACACTTTTTCAAATGGCGGTCTTCGTAAATTTTTTCGCCAGTCGTTCCGTTATATTAAAAATGCAGGTATCAAAAATGTTGTATTAGACCTGCGCAGTAATGGTGGTGGAAAAATAAATTTGTCAACCTTGCTTACCAGGTATGTAACAAGGATTCCTTTTAAAGTTGCCGACACCACTTTTGCTGTTGCTAAATCCCTTAGGCCTTATTCGAAATATATAAAAGAAAGTTTTATTAATAACCTGGGGCTTTTTTTCTTAACTAAAAAAAGAGCAGATGGCCTGTATCATTTCGGGTATTGGGAAAGAAAATTTTATAAACCCAAAAAAAATAATCATTTTGATGGAGATCTTTATCTACTTACAGCAGGGGCTACATTCTCGGCTTCTTCCTTATTTTGCAATGCAGTAAAGGGCCAGCCGGGAGTTAAATTAGTTGGTGAAGAAACAGGCGGGGGCTGGTATGGAAATGACGGAATACTTATTCCTGATATTACGTTACCCAATACACGGCTTCGGGTAAGATTGCCTTTATTCAGACTGGTACAATTCAATCATGTGCCCAAAGATGGACATGGAGTGATCCCGGATATTTACATTGGTCCTAATTATGAAGCACTGGTAAAAGGGTTTGATAAAAAAATGCAGGTGGTGATGGAAATGATAAAGCAGAAAAATACAATACGCAATAGTCAATAAACACTTCGGGTGAGTTGCTTTTTGTTATATAAACGAATGGTGGATTAATTTTTCTCCCTTGCCTATTGTTTATTGCCCATTATAAATTGTAAATTACCTATTGTATATTAAACCCGTCAGCGTCTTTCCAAAATGGAAACCTTTCCCTTACTTCATCCAGTTTTTCTTTAGACAGCGTTATTGTATTTACATCTTCCTCATCAGCCATATGATAAAGCACCTGTCCTAACGGATCGATCACTAAACTGTTTCCGCTGTAATAAATATTGTTTGCATCGCTTCCCACACGATTTACACCAACAACATAACACTGGTTTTCAATTGCCCTTGCACATAATAATGTTTTCCAGGCATGGCTTCGTTTTTCGGGCCAGTTAGCAACATATATTAGCACGTCATACTCAGGTGCGGAGCTCGTCTGCTCCTCCTTCGGGGGAGGCAGGGAGGGGGCTTGTCTTGCCCAAACCGGAAACCTGAGATCATAACAGATCAATAAATTTATCCTCCATCCCTTTACTGATGCGATCAGGCGTTTATTGCCTGCGCTGTAGTGTTTGTCTTCTTCGCCAAAGGCAAACAAATGTCTTTTATCATAGTATCCATATTCTCCATTGGGTAACATCCATATTAACCGGTTAAAATATTTATCGTCTTCCCGGATCATTATACTGCCTGTAAGAATAATTCTGTACTCTCTGCTTATTCTTTTCATCCAATCCATTGTTTCTCCATCCATTGTTTCGGCCAGCTGCTCAGCATTCATACTAAATCCGGTACTGAACATTTCGGGTAATACCACTATTTCTGTTTTTTCCTGTAGGGCATTTATTTTTTCTTCCAGCAACCTGAGATTGGCCTGTTTTTCTTCCCAAAGCAAATTTGTTTGTATAGTGCTGATGGTGAGCGTTGACATGTGAATGAATTATACACAAATTTACGAATTGATTGTTATATCGGCTGCCTCAAAAGACCTAAACAGCCCTTAAAAAACAAAAGCATACCTTTGCTATATACTCCACTTAAATAACACGGCAGGTTGTAAGCCGATGTGGTAAATAAATATTTCCCCGCTGATTCAGAAAATGCAACGTCTTTGCCAGCTTTAATTAATAAACCATTTAATGGCATTCAAAAAATTAGATCTTATAGATCCTATCCTTAAAGCATTAATTGCAGAAGGATACACAACACCTACACCGATCCAGCAACAATCAATTCCGCTAATTCTTGAAAGAAGAGACCTGCTGGGCTGTGCTCAAACCGGAACGGGCAAAACAGCCGCATTTGCAATTCCTATTTTACAAATTTTATATCAGGATAAACAGGAAGACCGCGGCCCACGGAAAATTAAAGTATTAATATTAACCCCAACCAGGGAGTTGGCGATACAAATTGATGAAAGTTTTGCAGCTTACGGAAAATTTACCGGGCTTACACACACCGTTATTTTTGGTGGTGTATCGCAATTGAATCAAACCAATATTTTACGAAGGGGGGTAGATATTTTAGTTGCTACGCCCGGGCGATTACTTGACCTGATAAGCCAGGGATTTATTGATCTTAAATATTTAAAAATATTTGTTTTGGATGAGGCTGACCGTATGCTGGATATGGGGTTCATTCATGATGTAAAAAGAATTATTACAAAGCTTCCTGTAAAAAGGCAAACATTGTTTTTTTCAGCCACCATGCCTCCCGAAATTCAAAAGCTGGCTAATGTATTATTAACCAATCCTGCTAAAGTTGAAGTTTCGCCTGAGTCGCTAACCGTAGATGCAATTGAACAAAGCCTGTATTTTGTTGATAAAAGAGATAAACCTCAACTGCTTTTACATTTATTAAAAGACAAGGATATTGTTAACTCTCTAATATTTACACGTACCAAACACGGTGCAGATAAAGTGGTAAAATTTTTACACCATGCCCACATAACGGCAGCGGCTATTCACGGTAATAAATCCCAGAATGCCAGGCAGAATGCATTGTCCAGTTTTAAATCCGGAAACATACGGGTATTGGTGGCAACAGATATTGCGGCAAGGGGAATTGATATTGACGAACTTTCGCACGTTATAAATTTTGAACTACCCAATATTCCAGAAACTTATGTACACCGTATCGGTCGTACTGGCAGGGCCGGTAATACAGGTATTGCCATTTCTTTTTGTGATGCAGAAGAAAGAGACGAATTAAGAGATATTCAAAAACTGATCAATAAACAAATTCCTGTTGTTCACGAGCATCCTTACCCGTTGATTATTTCAGCATCAACAAGGCCCGCAGAAAGTCAAAAGCAGGTTCCCGGAAGGAGACCAGGAAATTTTGGAAATTCACAAAGAGGTGGAAACAGGAATTTTAGCAGCAGGCGCCAGGGTAACAGGTAATTAAGCATTACCCGGAATGGAGATTATGGATGGCGCGGGAAAATAATAATTTATACAAATCGGCCGAAGCTGTTGCTTCGGTTCTTTTTTGGATGCCATCAAATAATAACAACGCCGGGTTGATCTTTTATTCTTAATTTTCGGATACACAAAACCTTTGGGGAACCTAAATTTTTAATTATGGCAGGGCGAAAATATTTTTCCTATATTTTAAATCCTTTGGAATTGTTGCGTACAAAAAAAGTGTTACAGGTTAATCCAACTATTGTTTCACAACGGAAAGAACCTGAGGAAATAAAAATATTTGTGTATGATTATGATGCAGCACATATTGATATAAAAGAACTTAAAGAAGTTCCTGAGTGTTACCCCTACCTGGGTACTCCTAATATTTCATGGGTAAATGTAGATGGTTTAAGAAAAAAAGACATAGAAGATATTTGCGTTTACTACGGTATCCACTACCTGATCACAGAAGATATTTTAAGTTTGGGCCAGCGTCCAAAAATGGACGAGATCGACGGGTTACTTTTTTGCCTGTTGAATATGTTATACTTTAATGAAAAAGATTCGGCTGTTGAAATTGAACAGATTAGCATAATCCTGGGCAAAAATTTTGTTATCAGCTTTCAGGAAGATGCGGCAAGAGATGTTTTTAATCCACTGAGGGAGCGGCTAAAAGTAAATGGCACAAGGGTTAGACAGAACGGTGCTGATTTTTTGTTTTACTCTCTCATTGATATGATCGTGGATAATTATTATGTGGTCATGGAAAAATTAGGTGAGAAAATAGAAGCCCTTGAAGAAGATATCGTTCGTAATGCCAATACCCGTAGTCTGGCTAAAATAAATATCCTCCGCAAGGAAATGATCGTTCTTAAAAGAAGTGTTGCCCCGGTAAGGGAGTTGGTAAACGGTATTTTACGCAGTGATAGCGAATTAATCGAAGGGCGAACAGTAAAATATTTTAAAGATGTTTATGATCATATTGTACAGGCTAACGACCTTGCTGAAAACTATCGCGATATGATGATGAACCTGCACGACCTGTATTTAAGCAATGTGAATTTAAAAATGAACGAGGTGATGAAGGTGATGGCGGTGGTAACCTGTTTGCTGGCACCAGCTACGGTTATCGGCGGAATTTTTGGGATGAATTTTGAAACCATTCCCTTGTTACATAATAAATGGGGGTTCTTTATTTCTGTAGGGCTAATGTTATTTATCCCGCTGTCCATGATCGGGATGTTTAAAAAAAGAGGTTGGTTCTAATCTTTTTTACCCCCCAGGGTTTTTTTATAAACCGGTACCGTACTACAAGGTTCTCCGTACATGATACTTTTTACAACAGGGCGTAATAACCTGGTAATAGCAACATAAGCGGTTTCAGAAATCGGTAATTCCCCGCAGCCTTTTATCACCACTCTTTTATCCTTAAATTCTTCAACATTTATTGCAGCAATATTTTTTAAAAAAAGGGTTTTGTGTAAAAAGTCTTCATCTCCAAAAATCACCTCTTTGGCAATCGGTTCAAGATAACCAGCCACAAGCATATATGCCCAAACTGGAATGATTGCATCTGCTGTGCAGGTTAGCGCAACATTTTTTCCCAGGTAGGGTTGAAAATCTAAATTTTTTAATTCTTCTCTAAACTCTTTTTCCTTTAATATCAACCCCATAAACAAATGGTTTTTCATGTCAAACACCATTGTTTCTCCTTTTGGATAAAATTTTTCCAGATCCAGGGTAATAAGGCCGCTTTCAGAAACTTTATTTGTGATCATACCATCCATAATTCAAAATTATACAAATTCAAGCGTAGTTGTTTGCTTATTGGATATTTGGGTTTTACGTTTTAAGAAATTATTATAAAACAAAACAGCCATCACCGGGGTGATGGCTGTTTTAAAAATATGATATGTTTATACTAAAAAAACTTACTCCGGTTATCTGTTATTGAAGCATTTTTCTTTAACCCTTCGAACCAATTTGCTGTAGCAGAATTACGTAACTGGGTAAGTTGTTCTGTTCTCATCTGCGCTATTACTTCAGGTTTGTCGGGGCTTTTAGTTCCTATATTGTTTACTTTAATTAGGTATACGCCTGTTTTTCCTATGATCGGTGAAGAAACTTTGGTTTGATACTCTTTATTAAAAGAAGCGCCGATAATTTTTGATTCCTGTCCGATATTATTAATTAATAAACTATTAAAAGTAATTGACGAGTCGGCTCCGGCCGTAAGCACTTGTTTGTTATATGCTGCGGCTACGCTTTCTAATGTTGGGGTTGTTCCGAATTTTTTTAATATCTCAGCTGTTTTTTTCTCGTTTCTAACAGCGCCTTCTGCCATTAGCCTGGCTGTTTGTACATCTTGTACGCCTTCGCTCTCTATTTTATCAAGAATGGCCACTACAAACTGATCTCCAATACTAAATGTTTCGCTCACATCACCGGTTTTTGCTTCAAATGCCCAGCGTACCAATTGCCTTGCTTCAGGCAGTTGTCCTATTTTAGTATCGTTTTCTTTTATCAGATCATTAGGCGTTATTTTTTGAATTCCCTTTTTTTGTAATAGGGCATCTAATTTTTTAGCGTCTTTTTCTGCAGAAATTTTTGTTGCTTCAAGGCTCGCATTATTAATTGTTGTTTCGCTGGCTAATATTTCTTTTGCCATAAATGCAATTTTATATGCCACGCCGTTGCCCTTTTGACTCATCACCTCAATAATATGATATCCAAATTGTGTTTTTACCACATCCCTGGATCCAACAGGTTTATTAAAACAAAAATTATTAAACTCGGGCACCATTGTTCCGTATCCAAATGTTCCCAGGTCGCCGCCTTTGTCTTTGCTTCCGTCTGAAGAAAACTGTTTTGCAAGTGCTATAAAATCACCACCCGCTTTAATTGCTACAAAAATACTATCTGCTCTTTTTTTAGCAATACTGTCTTCAAGTATTGGCTTACCCGTTTGTGGATTTACGGTAGCAATAAGTATATGCCTTGCCTTAACGCTATCTGCTATTGATTTTGTTCCTAAAATTTTTGCCAGAACATAATTTCCTTTATCTACATAAGGACCAAATACGGTGCCCACCGGCAATTTTGAAATAGAATCAATTGTAATGCTTTGTATTTTAGATTTTGGTAAATAATTACTATCGAACTCTATAACAGATGTATTTCTGGCTATAAATGATTTTATATTGGTTTCGGTTACAAAATCATTTTTTAATGCGGCAACAACATTTTTTGTTCTGCTGCTATCTTCTGCATTGGGTAGCTGGCTAAAAACAACATAAGATATTTTACGCCCTTTTTCCTGCTTAAATAACCCCTTGTGATTTTTCACATATTTTTCAATTTCCGCATCACTTATTTTTACTGTGCTGTCATTTATTTCACTAAATGCAACTCCGGTATAAGAAATATTAGCAAAGCTTAATTTATCTTTTTTATCACTCTCTTCCATCCAGGATGGATAATAAGCACTGGCGCTTAAAAGTGAAAAGTATTTAGTTGAGATGCTGGTTAGTTTTTGGGGTTCAATTATCTGGGCATCTATCATATCCCTTTGTTCGCCTTTTGCTTTACGTATATTATTCAGCGCATCTTTAAGTTTCGCCTGATCTAGTTTACCGGTTGAAGAATCTATCATTTGCGGATCCTGCATTAAAGGATTATCCTTATCATTACTGGATAGTATTGAAGACAACTCTTTGGCTGTAAAATTTATTCCCAGTTTTGTTGCTTCACTATAAAACACTTTTTCTGCAGTGATCTGGTTCCAGGTCTGTTCCCGTATTTCTGCAGACCTTGAAGCGGTTGTTTTAGAACCCGATCTTTGTTCTTCCTGTGCTTCGAGCTGATTAACTCTTTTATTAAATTCAGCAAGCTCAATTGTTTTTCCATCTACTTTGCCGATATCAGATGAGCTGGAGCCAAACATTTTATTGTTACCCTGCTTGGCATCCATTAATATAAAACCAATTAAACTTAGTGCAATAACCGCAATTACTATTGCCGCACCCTTATCACGAATACCCTGAATAATCTGCATATTTGTTTAAATTAAAATGGACGGCAAAAATAGGGTAAAAAAGGATATGAATTTATTAAAAATAGGGGTAAAAACACTTAAAAATAGAGAAGGATAATGATTATGTTGCTTTTTTTAAATTTGTTTATACTTATATATTTAAGCTCAATTTATTAAAATACGGTTTTTACTGATCTTAACATCCTGTTGTTAATAACCCTTTTTTGTTGTTAATAACCGTATAAATAATAAAATATATTTGTTTATAAAATGAGTAAAGCTTTTGGTTTTTATTTTATTATCGGTTAGGTTGTTATTAATACCGGGTTTATACAAGTACTATTAACACATAATTTATAATAATACATCATAATTTTATCCCCTTAAAAGTTGTTAACTTATTTTTTATTAAATCTATTGATCCTTTAATAATACCTACCAGTGGATATATGGTTGTTTTTTTTATACCTTTTTTATGTTAATTATGTGTGGATGAAGGTTAATAAACTAAAGGTTTTAAATTTGCAAACAATTAAATTTAATTCTATCCACAAATTAACAGTCATAGTAGTAGTAAGTGATTAAATAAATAATAAGTATTAATACATATTATGCCAGATATTAACACAGCAAAAGCAAATTTAGAAACGGTTGGTTTTTTAGATATTAATATTGATATCAGCATTGATTTATTTGCTGAAATTGAGAGATTAAAAAAAGAAAAAAATGCAGTTATTTTAGCTCATTATTACCAGGAGCCTGATATACAGGATGTAGCTGATTTTATTGGTGATAGTTTAGCACTTGCACAAAAAGCAGAGCAAACAAAAGCTGATATAATTATTTTTGCAGGAGTTCATTTTATGGCAGAAACTGCAAAAATATTAAATCCTGCAAAAAAAGTATTACTGCCTGATCTGAATGCAGGATGTTCTTTAAGTGATTCTGCACCAACTGCTTTATTTAAATTATTTAAACAAAAACATCCCGGCCATATAATAATAACTTATATTAATTGTTCGGCCGGAATAAAGGCACTCAGTGATATCATTTGTACTTCTTCCAATGCCCAACAGATAGTTGAAAGTTTACCGCCTGACCAACCCATCATTTTTGCCCCAGATAAGAACCTTGGAGCTTATATAAACAAAAAGACCGGAAGGGATATGGTTTTATGGAATGGCGCCTGTATGGTACATGAAATTTTTAGTGTTGAAAAAATAACAAGGTTAAAAATTCGTAATCCAAAAGCAAAGGTTATTGCACATCCGGAATGCGAAGCCCCTGTGCTGGCGCTGGCAGATTATATAGGAAGTACTTCCGGGTTATTGAAGTTTACTAAAAATGATCCGTCCTACGAATTTATTGTAGCAACAGAAACAGGTATTTTACACCAGATGCAAAAATTAAACCCTGGTAAGGTATTTATTCCCGCACCACCAAATAATACCTGCGCTTGTAATATATGTCCATATATGAAATTAAACACACTGGAGAAGTTGTACTTATGTTTACAATATGAAGCACCAGAAATTATTATGGATGAAGAACTAAGGCTTGCTGCAAAAATACCAATTGATAGAATGTTAAAAATAAGTGCTCAATATGGATTATAATTTAGGGATAAAAAAATATTTATTTTTTTATTTTACTGTAATATTATTTTTATCAGGGTGTACTGATAAAAATAATAGAAGCAACGGAAATATTTATTACATTGAAGTTGTAAACTGTTCAGATAGTTTAAAAAATAATCTTTTTTCAAATATTACCGGAAAAACTTCATTTATAAAAAATAAGCAATTACAGATATTTTCTTTAAATTATTTAACAGAGGATCAGCCGGGGATGCATTTTTATAAAAATATTAAGGATGTAGAAAAAGAGCTGAAAGAAGGAAGCCAAAAAATCAAGATAGAATTTTCAGGAAATTTCACAAATGACAGTACTTATTATTCACTTCAAAAATTTACCTATAATAATAATCAATGGAAAAAAATATCGGATATAGGCTTTATTCGTGCTATTACTCAAAATCGCAGAAGCAAAAAAAATGATTGGTTTGATTATAATGAACTTTCTCAACAGATTGTTAATAATACTGCCGCCTCAACACATTAAACAAGATATTATTTTTTCCAATAAGCCGAGATCCTTTTTGCTACATTTTCCCTGATATTCATATAGAATAAATTAATATCTCCAACATGGTAATTTTTTTGGGTAATAAATATTTTACCAGGAATATCCGGTTTGCTTGTCCAAAGAATATTATTATGAATTTTAGCGCTTACCACACCCGGAACAAGGACATTAAAATCTTTTAACACCCCCCCTTTATTGTAACCAGCCGATACAAAAGCGGTATCATTTGTCCAGGTGAGTGGGTTAATTACTACAGAACCAAAAGTTTCTTTTTTTATTATTTCCCCACCTTCGTAACCTGTAGCAAAAGTTCGCCAGGAAACGAAACAACCCGTAGTAGCAGAATCTTTGCAAGGTTTTAAACCGGTAAAATAATTAACCGGTACCGGCAAACCAATAATATATGCACAAACCAGTTTTTGTTGAAGGGGCTTATTTTCAAAAAATTCTTTCAATAACCTGCCCGCATGTTTAGTACCCTGGCTATGCGAAGCAATTATTATAGGGTGACCATTATTGTAATTCTTTAAATAATAAATAAATGCTTCTTTTATATCGTTGTAAGCGATATCAAAATATTTTTCCGAAATACTATCCTCAATAAAAAATGATCTTATATGTGCTTGCCGGTACCGTGGGGCAAAAACACGGCACTGATCATTAAAAACACTAGCCTGGTATAAAATCGAAGAATAATCTGTTTTGGCGTTTATTACCGGATCGTCTATATCTGCATTCCATCGCATATCGTCTTTTTCTGTTAAGGTAGTTGGATGAAGAAAAAAGACATCAGCCGTTGAGTCGCCAATAAAAGAAGTACGTAAAAACCCAGGAATACTATCAGAAGGATCTTTTTTCCATGGGTGCGCAGCCCAATAATTTATGTTTGAATAATCTGGTTTGTTTTCAATACTATTAAATTGATAAGCAACCCCCGAAGAATAATTTATTTTACTACAGGAAAATAAAAAAACCGGAAGAAAAAAAAGTAAAAAAGAATGCTTTTTGCAGCCTAAGAAAAAACACGTTTTGTTTTTTTGC
>JAYVUE010000308.1:0-15873 GCA_043788195.1 Chitinophagaceae bacterium | reverse complement strand
AGGTGGTTTTGGAGGAAGAGATATATGGGTAACACACCGTCTACTAACGGGAAAGTGGAGCCGTCCGGAAAACCTGGGGGAAGGGGTAAACACTTCAGGGGATGAAAGCTGCCCGTTTATACATGCCGATAACCAAACACTTTATTTTAACAGCAACGGCCATATAGGTTATGGAATGACAGATCTTTTTTTTAGCAAAAAAGTAAATGACAGCAGCTGGACAGTTGCCGAAAACCTGGGGTACCCGGTAAATACCATTGATGATGAGGGTTCGCTGATTGTAGCTGCTGATGGCAAAACTGCTTATTATGCAAGCGATAAAAGCGATACAAAAGGGGGGCTTGACATTTATACTTTTCAATTACGGGAAGATATCAGGCCTTTAAAAACATTATGGGTGAGAGGAAAAGTATTTGATAAAAAAACAGGCAAAGGCCTCCCCTCTTCAGTTGAACTAACTGATATCAACAAACGCAATATAATCAGCAGGTTACAAACTGATGAGGATGGAAATTACCTGGTTACTTTACCCGTTGGAAAAGATTATGCTTTTTCTGTGAACAGAAAGGGTTATTTATTTTATTCAGATAACTTTTCTTTATCAGATAATACGGCAGATCTGGAGTATACAAAAAATATTCCGCTACAACCCCTGGAAGCCGGTGCCGAAATAATTTTAAAAAATATTTTCTTTGATACCAAACTATTTGAACTAAAGCCAGGATCCTTATCTGAATTGGATAAAGTGGTTGCTTTGATGAATGATAATCCTAACCTGAAAATTGAAATTGACGGCTATACAGATAATACAGGTCAGCCCAAAGACAATCTTTTACTAAGCGAAAACAGGGCAAAAGCAGTGGTTAATTATCTATTAAAAATGGGTATTAAAACACAAAGGCTTTCTTCGAAAGGATTTGGATCTGCAAAACCCATCGCTGATAATAATACTGAAAACGGTAAAGCACTTAACAGGCGCACTGAACTTTCTGTGATCAGTAATTAATTTTTTTTATTATTTTGTGATAAGTGGACTTGAATAGTTTGTGGTTTGCCCGCAGGACGCTGGGAGTGGTTGGTGGTTAGCAGAAGAAAATACCCCTGGTCTTCTTAACGCTAAACCATCTAAACTTCCTAAACCTTCTAAACCACCAGGACTTTAACACACTACATTTAACCGTAACCGTACCCTAATGAGCAACGACCTTCTATACCGTATTGCCCTTACACTTGTGCCCCAGATTGGCGATGTACACGCCAAAACTTTAATTAATATCTATGGGGATGCACAAGCAGTTTTTAAAGCAAAGAAAAAAGAACTGGAGCACATTGATGGAATTGGAACTACCAGAGCAAAAAGTATTAAAGAATTCACTAATTTTTCAAGAGCAGAAGAGGAAATTATTTTTATTGAAAAATACAAGATCACGCCACTTTTTATAACTGACGATAATTACCCGAAAAGATTATTAAATTGTTACGACAGCCCCTTGTTATTATTTTACCGCGGCAACGCTGATCTTAATAATTCTAAAATAATTGCCGTCATCGGCACAAGAAATAATTCGGAATATGGAAGAGCTGTATGTGAAAAACTGGTTGAAGGACTTGCAGAACAAAGTGTTTTGGTAGTTAGCGGCCTTGCTTTTGGTATTGATACCATAGCACATAAGTCAGCAGTGAAAAACAATTTGCAAACAATTGGTGTGCTTGCACATGGTTTAGACAGGATCTATCCCGTTCAAAATAAAAACCTGGCTAAACAAATGACTGAACAAGGTGGATTATTGACCGAATTCATGAGTGATACAATTCCTGATAAACAAAATTTTCCCAAAAGAAATCGCATTGTTGCCGGCATCAGCGATGCAGTTATTGTTATTGAATCCAGTAAAAAAGGCGGTTCACTCATCACTGCAGAATTGGGCAATGGATATAACAAAGATGTGTTTGCCATACCCGGCCGTACCACTGATACCAAAAGCGAAGGATGCAACTATCTTATAAAAAGCAATAAGGCGGCTTTAATAACTGGCGCCAATGACCTGCTTGAAATAATGAACTGGAGTCAATCTGCCAAACCAGTTGCAAAAAAACAAAGGGAATTATTCATTGAATTTACACCCGATGAAAAAATTATTATGGAAATTCTGCAGCAACGGGATAATATCCAGATAGATGAGCTTTATTTTAAAAGCGGCCTTAGCAGCAGCGCTGTTGCTACAGCTTTACTGATGCTGGAAATGCAGGCAATTGTACAGTCCCTCCCCGGAAAGGTATACAAACTCACTTAGGATATCCAACTTTGCACTTTCAACTTTGCACTTTACCTTTGCCTATGGCAACAATAATTAACTCCACTGCGAAAAGCAAATCAAAAAAATTTTATGGCGAAGGCTTAACGTTTGATGACGTTTTACTGATGCCTGCGTACTCACAGATCTTACCAAGGGAAGTAGATATAAGCACCCAACTAACTAAAACCATTACACTTCATGTTCCGATGCTGAGCGCCGCAATGGATACGGTAACTGATGCCGTACTGGCCATTGCATTGGCAAGAGAAGGCGGCCTTGGAATTTTGCATAAAAACATGAGTATTGATCAGCAATCCGACCAGGTTCGCAAAGTAAAAAGAAGTGAAAACGGCCTGATACTTGACCCGATAACCTTATCGCCAGACGCCACAATTGGTGAAGCACTTCGTTTGATGAGAGAAAATAAGATCGGTGGTATCCCCATTGTGGATGCACAACATAAACTGGTAGGTATATTAACCAACCGCGACCTACGATTTGAAACTCATTATAACCAAAAGGTAAGCAGCGTGATGACCAAAGATCATCTTATTACAGCACCTGAAGGAACCGATCTTAAAAAAGCCGAGCTCATCTTTAAAAAAAATAAGATCGAAAAATTACCGGTAGTTAACAGATCTGGCAAACTGATCGGGTTAGTAACGTTTAGCGATATACTAAAATTAAAATCACATCCTCATGCCGTTAAGGATTCTTATGGAAGATTATTGGTAGGTGCAGGCGTAGGCATTACAAAAGATATCATGGACAGGGTTACAGCTTTGCATAAAGCCGGTGTAGATATTATTTGCCTGGATAGTGCACATGGCCACACAAAAGGTGTAATCAGTGCTTTGAAAGATATAAAAAGAACTTATAAAAACTTACAGGTAATTGCTGGTAATATTGGTACTGCCGCAGGAGCGCTGGCTTTGGCAGAAGCCGGCGCAGATGCTGTGAAAGTGGGTATTGGGCCCGGTTCTATTTGCACCACCCGCATTGTTGCCGGCACTGGTGTACCCCAGATCACAGCAGTGATGGAAACCGCAGCTGCTTTAAAAAATAAAAAAGTGGGTATTATCAGTGATGGTGGTATCCGATACACAGGCGATATGGTAAAAGCGCTTGCCGCAGGTGCCCATTGTGTAATGATGGGTAATATTTTTGCCGGAACTGAGGAGAGTCCGGGCGAAACGATCATTTACGAAGGCAGAAAATTCAAGCAATACAGGGGCATGGGTTCATTGGGTGCCATGGCTCAGGGTAGTAGTGACCGTTATTTCCAGGATGTAGAAGATGATATCAAAAAATTTGTTCCTGAAGGTATTGAAGGGAGGGTTGCTTTTAAAGGTTATTTACGCGAAGTGGTACAACAGTTCACCGGTGGTTTAAGAGCCGGGATGGGGTATTGTGGAGCAAAAAATATCAAACAATTACAAAATGCAAGCTTTGTAAAAATAACCAATGCCGGGATGAGGGAAAGCCATGCACATGATATTGAAATTACCAAAGAAGCACCGAATTACAGCAGGTAAAAATGTAATTGATAATAAGAATTAATAATTCCCTACGGACAAAAAGCTTCCTACTTTATGCTAAAGCTATCAACGCTGAATTCTTAACTTTAAATTCTAAATTCGCTTTATCCATAAAACGTTAATGAAAAAGATATTCTGCCTCATCCTGTTAATTATTAATTATCAATTATTAATTATTAATTCTACTTCCGCCCAGCCTGCCTTGCCGGCAAACAGGGATTCCTCACGCCTCCGCATATCCCTTCTTACCTGTACTCCGGGAGAAGAACTATATGCTACTTTTGGCCACAGCGCTTTTAGGGTCATTGACAGTAACAGTGTAAGCGATATCGTATATAACTACGGCACTTTTAATTTTGATGACGAAGGGTTTTATTTAAAATTTGTCAGGGGCAAATTGCTATACTATATTTCTCCGGAATCTTTTGCTGGTTTTAAACAGGATAAGCAGATCGAAAACAGGGGCATAACCGAACAGGTATTAAATTTAACTGCTTCAGAAAAGATCAGCATCAGGCATTTTTTGAATGAGAATCTAAAAGAAGAAAACAGGTATTACAAATACGATTTCTTTTTTGACAACTGCACCACCAGGCTGAGAGATATATTAAAAAAACAACATGACAGCAGTTTTTGTCAAGAGCCCGTAATGCCGGCGGGTACTACATTCCGGCAAGCCATTCATCAATACCTTGATCAAAACGGCCAGCGATGGAGTGAATTGGGCATTGATATTTTAATGGGTTTGCCCTGCGACGCAGTAATGACGGTTGAGCAAATGCAGTTTTTACCTGATAACCTGATGAAAAGTTTAGACAGCAGCAATCACTTAATGGTATTATCTCATCAAAATTTATATCCTGTTTTACAAAATGATAAAAATTCCACTTTTACACCACTGGTGATCTTTTCACTACTCTTACTTTGTCTCATCTTGATCAGCCTTATCAGCTCTAAATGGGTTAATTATTTTTTGCAGGGTTTCGATGGCCTGGTTTTTTTTATAACCGGCGTGCTTGGTATCATTATCATTTTAATGTGGACGGCAACAGACCATTCCATGTGTAAAAATAATTTTAATTTATTGTGGGCGTGGCCAATGCATACGGTCATGGCCTTTTTTATATCCAGCAAAAAGAGATGGGTTCAACTATATTTTACTTTTACTGCTATAGGATACCTGCTTGTTTTACTCCTATGGTTTTTTCTGCCGCAGCAAATGAATCCAGGATTGATCCCGATACTGATCTTATTGATTTACAGAAGTACCCGGTTGGGTATGATTCCGGCGAACTCTTTATAAAATTAAAGTTTCAATAGCTAAATATGATTTTACTCGGATAAATAAAAATGGAATCCAAATTCATATCATATCGATCTTCAACAATTTTTTACCGGGTAACAGGTAAGGGTAAACCTGTAATACTGATAC
Organism: Chitinophagaceae bacterium; assembly: GCA_043788195.1. GTDB lineage: Bacteria > Bacteroidota > Bacteroidia > Chitinophagales > Chitinophagaceae > Ferruginibacter. The sequence continues at coordinate 10,606 of JAYVUE010000308.1, read as the reverse complement.
ATGGTTTTGGAGAAGATGGTATGATCTGGGAGAATCAGATCGAATTTTTAAAAGATCATTTTCGATTGATCATACCTGATTTACCAGGAAGCGGACAATCAGAAATGATCTCCGATATGAGCTTAGAAGGAATGGCTGAGATCATAAAAGAGATTCTGGATCTTGAGGTCTTCAAAGTCTCCCCCTTGGGGGTTCCATATTCAGGGAACGAACGAAGTTCATTAGTGGGGGCCGTTGGCCACAGCATGGGCGGCTATATTACGCTTGCTTTTGCAGAAAAATTTCCACACCTGCTTTCTTCTTTTGGCTTGTTGCATTCGACAGCTTTTGCTGACAGTGAAGAAAAAAAATCGGCCAGGCTGAAATCGATTGAGTTTATTCAAAAAAACGGGGCATATGAATTTTTAAAAACCAGTATCCCTGGTTTGTTCTTTATGGGTCAGAACGGTTTGCGTCCTTCGAACCACTATATTAACGGGTTAATAGAAAATGGAAGGCTATTTTCTTCCGAAGCACTCATTCAATATTACCGTGCCATGATTGAAAGGCTCGACAGAACTGAACTGTTGAAAAAATTTGAAGGCCCCATCCTTTTTATCATTGGAGAATACGATAATGCTATACCCTTTTCACAAAGTTTACAGCAATGTTATTTGCCTGATGAATCACATATACATATACTCCGTGACAGTGCACATATGGGCATGTTGGAAGAACCAGCTAAAACAAATAACTCTTTATTACAATTTTTACAATAAAATTGCAGTGTTCAAACAGCGAATTGGTGTATTTTTAGGTCTGTTAACCGGCTAGGTCAGAGAGTATACACCAAATTGGTAAATTCACCTAATGAAGAAATTTTTATTTGTTACACTTTTTTCGATCTTATCGGTAGTAACTTTTGCCAACCATACCAAGGGTGGGTGGATGTACTATGAGTATTTGGGGCCGGGGAGTTCTCCCAATTCAATTAAGTACAGGATCACTCTAAAACTTTATACTGCCTGTGTTTTAAGTTCAGGGCAATTTAATGCAACGATAAACTTTTCAGTATTTGATGCTATAAATAATCAGTTGCTTTACAGTATACCGGTTACCTATAATAATTTAATTAATATTCAAAATTGTACGTCAGAAGAATGTCATCCCTGTATCAGTCCTATTCCGGCGATCTGTTATAAAATTATAACCTACCAGGTTGTGCAGGATCTTCCACGGTCTACAAATGGTTATATTTTTGCTTACCAACGTTGTTGCAGAATATCAAACATTGTAAATCTTCAACCCCCTTCAAATAATGTGGGCGAGACATGGACGGTCACTATTCCGGGAACGGACATTGCGCCCGGAGCCGAAACCAATTCCAGTGCAAGATTTTCGCAAAATGATACCGCCATAATTTGCGAGGACAATTTTTTTACTTTTGATTTTAGCGCTACTGATATCAATAATGATTCGCTGGTATATGATTTTACCCCGGCCTTTGGAGGAGGTTCAACCGGCAATGCCACGCCCGACCCCGCTTCATCTCCACCTTATGGTCCAATTTCTTATTCTTCCGGATTTTCGGGATCACAGCCCCTGGGTAGCAGAGTTACTATTGATCGTAAAACGGGTATTGTTAGCGGGATAGCTCCTTTTTCCGGCATTTATGTGATAACCGTTACAGTTAGTGAATATAAACGGGGCACTAATATTAGAATTGCACAAGTAAGAAAATCATTACATATTGAAGTAGCCAATTGTTCGTTGACCCAGGCCGTTTTAAATCCTGAATATATCAGTTGTGATGGGTATACATTAACCTTTTTCAATAACGGATCCAGTGCTAATATTCAAACCTATGAGTGGGAGTTTGGTGATGGAGGCACATCTACATTACCATCACCAACACATACTTATGGAGATACAGGCGTTTATCTTTTAAAATTATTTGTTAACCGCGGCCTCCCATGCTCAGATTCTACAACTGCAAAGGTAAGAGTATACCCGGGCTTTTTCCCTGAATTTTCCGTCAGTGGCCAGTGTACAATTATTCCTATCCAATTCAATGACCTTACCACCACAATTTATCCTTTTGTAAATAGCTGGCAATGGAATTTTGGAGATCCCTCTTCTCCAAATAATACTTCCACACTGCAAAATCCATTACATACTTATACAATAGCGGGCAATTATGATATAACATTTATTGTAACCAGCAGCAAGGGCTGTATTGATACATTAGTTAAAACAATTGCAGTACTGGACTCGCCGCCATTAACGGTTTCTAACGATACATTGATCTGTGTAATTGATACACTTCAGCTGAATGCTGTTGGTGCCGGTACTTTTTTATGGACGCCTAATTACATGATCAACAATGTTACTTTGGCATCGCCATTAGTAAGTCCGGATGTTACCACCACATATCATGTAACCCTTACCGATGCCTTTGGCTGTTTTGCAAAAGATTCTGTAAAAGTAAAGGTTGTTAATTTTGTAACCCAGGCAGGTAATTATGATACTACCATTTGCCGGGGTGACCCAATAATGCTAAGGCTTACCAGCGATGCACTCCGCTTTGCCTGGACACCTAATAATGGCAGTTTAAACGATACTACACTTCAAAATCCTGTTGCCACAACAATAAATACAACGATCTATCATGTGGTGGGCAGTATCAGTGCAAAATGTTTTGCTGAAAATTATATTACTGTAATTGCCATTCCTTATCCACCTGCCAATGCGGGTCTGGATATACCTGTTTGTTTGGGCAATTCCACACAATTACATGCCTCAGGTGGCAGTATCTATTCCTGGAGCCCAACACTGTTCCTGAATAATTCTCATATACCCGATCCTTTGGTAACCAACCCAAGCGGCAGTGTGAGGTATATAGTTACGGTGAGGGATGTGCTTGGATGCCCAAAACCTGTAAAGGACACGGTAATTGTAAGAGTGATAAGTATTAAAGCTGATGCAGGGCCGGCTGATACATCAGTTGTATTGGGCCAGCCACTACAATTAGGCGCTTCGGGTGGTACTAATTATGAATGGACACCTGCTACCTGGTTAAATGATCCCAATATTCACAACCCCATTTCATTACCGCAGAATAACATTACCTATTTTGTAAAAGTAAGTGATGCCAATGGCTGTATAGGATATGATAATATAATTGTAAGGGTATATTTTGTAAAACCCGATATTTATGTACCTACCGCTTTTAGTCCTAACGGCGATTACCTCAATGAATTTTTAAAACCTACATTACTTGGACTAAAGTCGCTGGATGATTTTAAGGTATTTAACCGCTGGGGGCAAATGTTATACTCGGCCTCTGGAAATAAAATAACGGGTTGGGACGGAACATTTGCAGGAAGGCCGCAGGAATCTGCCACCTTTGTATGGTATGCACAAGCCACTGATTACCTGAATAAAACAATAAAGAAAAAAGGATATGTGGTGCTGATAAGGTAATTAAGATGCCTGGTCACTAAACCCATATCAATAATTTTAACCACCTCTTTATCTATTCCAATCAAAAATCTGGAGAGAATTTGCATTTGGCCTGAATCTACACAGGAAAATTTTGTACCTTTCGTACACTGTATTAGTAAGATAAGACAGCGTTTTAAATTTTCTTAAGGTCTGTTACAATAATTACCCTTGCGGAATATGAAGAAAATATTATTTAGCCTACTGTTATCTTTTACATTATTAAATGTATTTGGTGCACACATTAAGGGTGGTTTTTTTACTTATAAATATCTGGGACCCGGTATCGTTAATCCAGCTTTTTTACGATACAAAATTGTTTTAACGGTTTATATGCTCTGCGGCCCTTCATCAGGACAATACAACAATCCAATAAATTTTACGATATTCCAGGGTAATACTTCAACAATATTTGATAACCCTTCTGTAAGTGTAAGAGATTCTTTTAATCTTAACAAATATGTAGATAACCCTTGTATCACAGGGGATCAAAGTGGATGTTATTATACAATCGTTAATTATGAATTAAATGATTACGAGTTACCTGTAAATCCCGAAGGCTATACGTTCAGCTATCAACGTTGTTGCAGAATAAATAATATGGACAATGTAACCGCCTCCGGAACAGTTGGAAATACTTGGTCGATTTTAATACCCGGCACTAATTCACCAATACTAAATGCTAATAAAAATAACAGTCCCGTTTTTCCTGTAAATGATACGGTTGTTGTTTGTGAAAATAATTTCTTTGCTTACCCATTTAGTGCGTCTGACCCTGACGGTGATTCACTTGTATATTCATTTTGTTATGCTTATGAAGGTGGGAGTACGGGGAATGTTTCCCCAAATCCTTCTTCACCTCCTCCTTACACTTCTGTTACCTATACATTTCCTTACACTGGTAACAGGCCAATGGGAGCTGCTGTTTCAATTAATCCTGTTACCGGCCTGATAAGTGGAATAGCTCCTCCAATTTTGCTTACCGGTGAATATGTAATAACCGTTTGTGTTAAGGAATATCGAAATGGTATTTATTTTGCTGATTCCAGGAAAGAACTGCATATACGGGTCAAAGACTGTATCCCATTGAGTGCCAGTTCTAATTTTGTTGCTATTACCTGTGATGGTTTCACCGTTGATTTTACAAATAATAGTACTGGAAATCCAACTACCTATTTATGGAATTTTGGAGATCCTGCCAGTGGTGCTGCAAATACATCACCGTTACCAAACCCAACGCATACTTTTACGGCTGCAGGAATTTTCAATGTTAAACTGGTAGTATCACTGGGAGGCCTATGTGCAGATTCTGTTACCAAACCAATTGGCGTTTTCCCGGGGTTTTTCCCGGGCTTTATTACTTCAGCTCCACTTTGTGCAGGAGTGGCTGTTGTATTTACAGATACCAGTAAAACCAATTATGGTGTGGTAGACAGCTGGCGCTGGGATTTTGGCGACCTGACCACCCTTGCAGATACCAGTCATTTACCAATAGACACATACACCTATAACCCGGGAGGAATTTATAATGTTGAACTAAAAGTGACCAATAGCAAGGGTTGCGAAAAAACAATTATAGTACCCATTTTAATCAATGATATCCCATTGGTATCTGTTTTTCCACACGATACAACCTATTGCGGCCTTGATACTTTGCAATTAACAGGTACGGGTACAGGCAGTTTTTTATGGACGCCACCCATCAGTATCATTAACGCCAATACTGCAACACCACTGGTATTTCCCAGTGTACCTATAAAATATTATGCTACTTTAACCAGCCCTGCCGGTTGTAAAAATGTTGATTCACTGACCGTTACACCCAAGTTTAATCTTAGCAATGCCATTGCCGGCCCCATTATTATCTGCGAGGAAGATACCGTAACACTTACGGGTAGCAGCAATTATTCAAATAACCTGGTATGGCAATGGAGCCCTGTAGCTACCATTGAAACGCCCACCAATAGTACCACAAGGGTGTATCCTATTGTAACCACAACCTATACCCTGGCTACCCGGTGGGGCAATAATTGCGTTGCGCTAAAAACACATACTGTTACCGTTAAACCTTTAGCTATTCCTAATGCAGGCCCTGATACTTTTGTTTGTACCAACGGACAAACCTTTGTGCAGTTGAATGCCAGTGGAGGAAATAGTTATCAGTGGACACCAATAACGGGTTTAAATAATCCTAATATTCCCAACCCCATCGCATCGCCCATTGTTCCTACCATTTATGTGGTTGCTGTTGGTGTAAACGGTTGCCCTAAATTAAGAACAGACACTGTATTTGTGGATATTGGTGCAATACCCGCCATCAGCACTTTGAACGACACACTTATCTGTAATATTGATACCTTACAACTAACTACTTCGGGTACTGGCAATTTTTTATGGAACCCCAATTATATGATCAGCAGTACCACCGTTGCCAGCCCGCTGGTTAGCCCCGATGTACCCACCTGGTACTTTGTAAGTTTAACCGATGCCATTGGTTGTAGAAATACAGACTCTGTATTTATTGATGTAAAAGACCATGTTACATTAACGATGGGCCCTGATACCACTGTTTGCCAGACAGATGGTTTTTTTCTTAATGCTGCCAGTGATGCATTAAGTTATAAATGGACGCCACCCACTTATCTTAATTTTGATAACATAAAGCGGCCATTTGTTACCAGGCCAATGGCCAATATTTCTTATCACCTGGTTGGCAATATTGGTAAATGCCAGAGCGAAGGTGATATAAACATTAAGGTGGTTCCTTATCCTGCTGCAAATGCCGGTCTTGACAAAAATTTATGCCCCGGCTTTTCAACGCAATTAAATGCATCCGGAGGAAGTATTTATAACTGGACCCCGGTTACTTTTTTAAACAACCGTTCTATTCCTAATCCTCTTTGCATTAAGCCTTCGGCTTCTATTCGTTATATAGTAGCGGTTTCAGATACACTCGGATGTCCTAAAACTGTAAAAGATACTGTTTGGGTAATCGTTTATCCCAAAGCAATTGCCCGTGCCACACCAAAACACACCAATGCCGTACAGGGCCAGCCCGTACTTTTAAATGCCACCGGTGGTGTCAGTTATTTATGGGAGCCTTCAACATGGTTGAATAACCCAAATGTGGCCAACCCGATTTCAACACCAAAAAATAATATTACTTATTCAGTAACGGTTACTACGGCCGATGGATGCACGGCTGTAGACCTGGTAACTATTGATGTATATAATGTTGAAGCAGATATTTATGTACCCACAGCTTTTACACCCAATGGAGATGGTATTAATGATGTATTGAGGCCAAAATTATTTGGCATGATGGGGCTCAATTATTTTAAAGTATTTAACCGTTTTGGGGAAATGGTATTCTCTACTTCTGAAATAGATAAAGGATGGGATGGGTATCATAATGGCAGAGCGCAGGATCCTGCTACTTTTGTATGGATGGCCGAAGGTATAACCTATAAAGGCACCGTGCGTAAAAAGAAAGGATATGCGGTGTTAATAAGATAAGAAGAAATTCCACAATTATTCATTAAGATACAAAGCATACTGAGAAGTAATTCTCTTTGTATAACTCTGTGAAAAACCTTTGAGCAACTTTGTGGCACAATTTGCCCTGCATCATTTATTTTGCATTCATGAATAAGATCATTTTAATTACAGGTGCCACTTCCGGCATTGGAAAAGCCTGTGCCGAAAAATTTGCTTCTGCAGGATATGATATCATTATTACCGGAAGAAGAAAAGACCGCTTATCCGAAATACAGGCTTCGCTGCAATCGCAATTTGGAATAAGTGTGTTACCCCTTTGTTTTGATATGCAGGACAGGAAATCTGTAGCATCTGCTTTTGATCATCTACCCGGGCAATGGAAAAAAATAGATATCCTAATTAACAATGCCGGACTTGCGCTGGGCAGGGACAGTTTTGAGGAAGCAGATATGGATGATTGGGAAACCATGTTAAATACCAATGTACATGGCTTATTATATGTAAGCAGGGCTGTATTACCCTATATGATCGATCAAAAAAAAGGGCATATCATTAACATGGGTTCTGTTGCCGGAAAAGAAGTTTATGAAAAAGGCAATGTTTATTGTGCAAGTAAATTTGCTGTAGATGCCATTTCAAAATCCATGCGCATTGATCTGCTTAAACATAATATTAAGGTTACTGCCATACATCCCGGTGCAGTTGAAACAGAATTTTCACTGGTAAGGTTTAAAGGAGATTCAACAATTGCTGCTGCTGCCTATGATGGATTTGTACCATTAACAGCAGCAGATATTGCTGATACTATATTTTATTGCGCCAGTGTGCCTGCACATGTTTGTATCAATGACCTGGTAATAACATGCCTGCAACAGGCAGGTACCTATTATTTTAATAAAACCAGTTGATGCTCCAGCTTCAAAACAATATTGTTGGGTATAATTACGATTAATTTTTAGTAATAACACTAAGCAAAAAATTGAATATTTACCATGCTGCCCGTAATTGCCGAATAGCAAAAATTGCGAACAAATGCCCTTGCATACAAATAAAATATTTTACATCTTTGTTGCAACATTGAAATAATTATTGGCTGGGTGCGTTAGAGTTGAAACCGTATTGAAAATAGTTTAGGAAACTGGCCTGATATTTGTTATTTGTATTCATATCCAACCCTTAAAATTAATTAGGGAAATGAAAAACCGCATTCTTCTTACCGCATTATTTGCATCCGTACTTCTCATCGTAAAACCGATGGCTCAGGATGTGATACGCCAGGTTCCCTGCACTTTACCTGCAATTCTTCAACAAGCGGATAGTATCAAAAAAAAATTAGCTGAACTTGGTTTCGTTGTTGTAAAAGAGGCTTCTATGCAAATGGAAAGTCAATATGAAATGCCGGTTATTGTTCCCTTAACAGAAGGAAGTTGGTACCAATTTGTTTTTATTGGCGATATGTCGTCCAGGTTATTTGAAGTAAGAATGTATGATTGGAATGAGAAACAGGTAGTGTACCAGAAGAAAATGTGGGGCAGTGTTGATGGCAATGTGATAAGTTATTCATATATCCCGCAATTTTCGGAATATCATATGATAAAACCTGTTCAGGTTAATAATAAGAAAAAGAATTTATGTGGTTATGTAATGCTGCTTAAAAAGGTTAATTAATTTTTTTACACTTCAGTTAAATTAATAAATATCCTCCCACAAAGTGGGAGGATATTTATTTAAACGGGTAAATGCATCCTGTCAGCGATAAATAATATTACAAGATCGGAGACAAAAGTGAAAAAGATCAATTAGTATTGCTTCTCTTAAGTGATCCGATTTTTTATCGCGGGCTGGATTAAATAAAAGATCCTCACCTACCTGGTGAGGATCATAAAAGAAATGAAGTAATGTGAAATCTTCTATTGAGTTAAAGATATTCTTATTTGTATACCTGCCCTTGTGTTGATGATTGGAGCACTTGATGAAATATAAGGCTTAACCGATCGCCTGTCGTAAAACAGTTTAATATTAACACGGTTACTTAAAAAATAATCAATGCTTGGCGAAATAGTAACATCCCTGCTACCACCTGTTGCAAAACTATTATCCTCTGCTAACCTGCTATTAGCTGTTACGTTATCCCTTATTTTAAAGTCGACCCTGAAATTGATCTCATTCTCCAGTTTTTTTCCATTACCTCCTTTAGGCGTTAAAAATTTAGGCCACTTGATACCTAATCTGCTTAAAGGGTTCTTTAAACCTTTTTTGCGGTACCCTGCACCAAAAGTAAATTCTGTACTTCGTACCTCGCTCAATTGATAATCAATAAGGCTTAAACTTAATTGCCTTGATTTAGCATATTCAAATTTTGCCTGTACCTGGTTAGTGAACATCAAATCAATTCCTATCAATGGAGAAAACTGTTCACCGATTGAAATGTTTGGAACCAGGAAATAAGGTAAATAGTTTTTGGAAATTGTATCAAAAAAAGACGGGTATCCGAATTTAGAAATATCCTGGTAAAGCAGGGCTGAAGTAAATCCATTCATACTAAGATTACCTGTATATCCATGAGACAGGTTAATATTTGTAAATATTTTACTTAAGAGCTTTATACGTGTCAACCCATTATAATCTACTTTCCAGTTTAATTTAGGTAATATTCCACTAAATGGATTGGACTTAACATTGGGGTTATTTTGCTTGATCAGCGCAACCTTTTTTGGACTTTGCCCGGTATACGCTGCAATAAATGAAGGGATCAATACATCAATTGCATACTTACCGTAACCATAATAATAACCATCAGCACCTACAGGCCGTCCATTGTTATATGGATTTGCCTTTCCCAGGCGTTCTGATAATACCAGGCGATATTCCTTGAATTTTTTAAATGTTTCTGAAACCCTGTTGGGATCAAATTTGCCAAACAATGTTTTAAAAGCAACATAACTTACATCAAACCCACCACCTGCATAAGGATTAAGGTGTTGAAAATTTTTGTTTATACCACCACTGGTATCTACAAACCTGAAAGTTTCAGTATAATTTTTATTGAATGACTTACTCATGCTTAGCGTAATATTCAGATCCCGGATGGGTTCTAATTGTGCGCTTAAGGTTAACCGTTGATCAAAAGTTTGTGCAAACAGTGTATTAAAATTACTGTCTCTTGTAATCAATCCTTTCTTTGCAGCTCTGTTGAGCCAATTGGTATCCGGTTGACGGCCCAGTATAAAATCTACACCCGGTGCCATACTCTTCCAGTTTTGTCCTACATATTTTGTACTGTCGGTAAAGCCCGGCAGCCGAGTATTTGCATTTTCAGAAATAGAAAAATTTACCTGTTTTATACTGGTCAGTAATTTACCAAAGAATTTTCCTACAGTGCCTACATAAGGCATTGCAGTTTGGTCAACTATTTTCCTGTTCTTAACAATTTTTTTACCTGACTTTGTTGTTACTGTATCTTTTATTCTTGTTATCCTGTTTCTCCATTTTTCTCTATCTTCTTTATTTGAAGGAGCGTCTAACTGGCGTAGCCATTTTGATTTTTGGTAGAGCCGATTAAAGTCTAATTGTAATGTACCTTCTTCCTGTTGGCTGTTTTCTATGATATTACCAAGGTCAACAGCAA
>JAYVUE010000307.1:0-3399 GCA_043788195.1 Chitinophagaceae bacterium | reverse complement strand
TTACACTTTACAACATATACCAGGTATACGTTGCAGTAAAGAGATACTGCCCTTGCATGGCGCTGAATAAAATCACCGTCATATTTATCCATCCGGTTTGGATACCAACTTGTTAACCACAAAATATTTTTCAAAAAAAATAATTATTTAGCCAGTATTAGTATAGAATAACCGCCCCATTTCTTTACGCTCCATTCTTTATTTATTGCAAATGAAATATTCCTTAGTATCTTTTTTACCAACCTTATTAGTGAACGGGGTCTTTCATTATCAACCACGGGTTTGGTATATACCCAATCAAGTATTTCATAACCCGTATCTTGTAAGGCCCATTTAGCTGTTGCTGCACTGAAATAATGTATATGTCCAACAGAAGTACGTTGCTGTAATAATACATGTGGCTTCATGATAGTACGACACGAAAGATCCAAAGGAATATGAAAAATAAAATGTTCACTCTTCATTTTTAGTTGCCGCAAAAAACCATAGCAATCATCAACATGTTCAATTACATCAATAACGAGCAACAGGTTAGTTGAGATATTGTCAGCTGCCGCAAGGTCTTCATTAAAATAAGTGATACGATCAGATGAATTTTTATTGGCCAGCTCAATTGCCTGTGGTGATATGTCGTAGCCTATTAATTTTTTTATCCCCGGATCTTTTTTTGCAAGTTCTATTAAATTAGCTCCTGCCCCGCAGCCTATTTCAATAACTATCTCAGGATGTATACTATTTTTTTTTAAAAGTTTAAATAAAATCTCAACTTTCCATGCTGCATCGGCAATATCCCAGTCGGGATTATTTTTGAAATACTCACCGTTTATATAAATATCGTTACTGCTGTTTTTCATCATTAACTTTAACGGAACGTAAAATACTGTTTTTCAAATCATGCCAGTCTGTTATCCTGAAAATAAAAAAGTCGCTGATTGAAGTTTGGTGTTCCTTTTTAAAGATCAGTAAAACATAAACCTGGTAAATAATATAGCCAATACTACTTATCAGTGCCGCTGCATTTATTCCATAAACAGGTATAAAAATACGATCGGCTATCAAAATAAATAACAATGCCAAAACTGATCCTTTTATATTTACCATCATCCTGTTTTTGCCGGCATAATAAGCGGTTACAGTAAATAAGCCTGATAAAGATAATATACCCGGGATAAGAAATAGAAAGGGTTGATACATTTCTGAAAAACCGTTCCCGAATACAAGAGGGAATAACCAATTACCTGTTACCAGTAAGATAATGCAAGCGAAAAGATATAAAAAAAGAATACTTCTTGATAATAATGTAAGTATGTTTTTTATTATCTCGCTTTGCCCCCCTGCAGTTAAAGGAAATACTACACTGGCAAGTATAGCAGGCAGTATAAAAAATAATTGACCCAATTTTGAGACCTGGATATAATTACCCAGTTGTTCGGGTGTACAGTATCTTTGTACAAACCAATAATCAACACGGTATAATAAAAAGAAAATAATATTGGCCAGGTAAGCCATTGAACAATACCGGAATAATAATTGAAATTCGGGCAGTGTCAATAAACCTTCGAAACGGTATTTAAGATATTTTATCTGTACAGTAATGGCTAAAAGAATTCCTTGCACTAAAAACGAAATAAAATAGATATAAAAGAAATTAACCCCAGAGATCCCTGGTACAAGTGAATGTCCGTTAAATGGAAATAAAATGATCAGGGCAAGGTTAATAATAATACTGATCAGGTTGGGTGTTACAAAATTATGCCTGGCATAAAATAATCCTGTACAATAGGTTGTCAATAAATTGCCACAGATAAAAGTTATAGATGAAACCAACAAGAATGTGTTATTAAATATTGTATTTTCTTTTTTAAAAAAAAAGAAAATAATACAAAATATTAACAGGCCGGCTACGAGTGACCATAGCAATGAAAAATTGAGAAGTTTACCAATAGCCATTTTACCTTTTGCAGCAAAAAAAACGATCCCTGATTCTATGCTAAAACCCATAAACATTACAAAAAAAGAATAGACACTGCTAAGATAAAAGACCTTACCACTTGCAGAAGGTAAAAATTGTCTTGCTATAAGAATATTTACAATAAAAAGAGAAATATAATACAGGCTACGCCACAAAATACTTTTGTATAATGCTCTTCCTGTCTGCATAGTTATTTTAGGTTTTTATTTTTTTGTTATATTTGAACAAGTCAAAAGTAAAGCAATACCGGCTTTCTGTTATAAAAATCAATTCAACGGCTATTATGGCATTATTGAGAAAAATAAATTCGAAAGCAAAAACCGATATCAATACAGGCTTTGGTGCCAATAGTGCTGATTACGGAGGCCGTTTTGTAAATAAGAACGGTCAGGCGAATATTCAAAAACGTGGCCTTCCCTTTTTTGAACGGATCAGTTGGTTTCATACCTTACTTGCTGTTTCCAGGTGGAAATTTTTTTTTATTATCCTTACTTTTTTCATCCTGGTTAATTTGATATTTGCAAGCATATATTATTTTATTGGTGTAGAAAACCTGGCGGGAATGAAAACCGGCTCTGATTTACAGAAATTTGCAGAAGCCTTTTTTTTTAGTGCACAAACGTTTACAACGGTTGGGTATGGACGTATCAGCCCATCGGGTTTTGGCACCAGTGCCATTGCTTCCTTTGAGGCCTTGCTGGGTTTATTAACTTTTTCGTTAGCAACAGGATTATTTTATGGTCGTTTCAGCAAGCCAAAAGCCTATCTTAAGTTTTCTGATAATGCTATTATTGCACCATTTAAAGAAATTACTGCATTGATGTTGCGGGTAGCACCTTTTAAAAATGCTACACTAACCGATGCTGAGGTAACAGTTACTTTGGGTATGGCAGTTGAAGAAAATGGTAAAATGATCAATAAATTTTTTCCCCTGGAGTTGGAATATAGTAAGGTAAATGCTTTAAATCTAAGCTGGACAATTGTTCATCCAATAAATGAAAGCAGCCCTATTTATGGCATTTCACCAGGTGATTTTACAAATATTACAGGCGAGATCATTGTATTTTTTAAAGCTTTTGATGATATGTTCAGCAATACTGTTGTTGCCCGCAGTTCTTATACTTTTAAAGAACTGGTCATTGGTGCTAAATTTATTCCTATGTATCACCGGGATAATGAGCAAACCAAAACAATTCTTGACCTTGAAAAACTGAATAGTTTTATTAAAGCAGATATCAGTAATGTTATTGATAAGACCAAGCTTGCTGTTAGCTGATCATTTATTTTTACGGGGATTCAACGGGTATATAAAAATAAAATTTTTACGTTTCAGATAATACAAAAAAAGCATAATGACTATTGGGATATTGGCAAATAACATAAAGAATCGAATTCCTGAAAAAATGTAAATGCAAAAGAAAAGAAAT
>JAYVUE010000306.1:0-7164 GCA_043788195.1 Chitinophagaceae bacterium | reverse complement strand
CTCCGCCAATAACCAGGCAATTGCAATAAAGAACATAAAAATGGCGGCAAAAATAATATTCTGTACCGTGCCTTCAGATAAATGCATACAACTATAATTTTAAACAAATTTAAGGGTTTAACCGCTATAGACTGAAAATCGCAAATCGTAAACAGTAATTCAAAGAATTTTATAATTTTGTACAAAGTTTTATTGTATGGAAACTACAACAGCAATACCGGTCAATTTTACTGCATCTGCCAAAGAAGAAATTAGAAGGCTGATGAATGTTGATGGGTTTGACAAGACACAGCAGTTACGGGTAGGTGTAAAAGGCGGGGGATGCACGGGCATGACCTATGTTTTAGGCTTTGATACCAAAACAGATAAGGACGAAAGTTTTGAAATAGACGGGATCCCATTTGTAATGGAAGGAGCACACGGAATTTATTTAATGGGAATGGAAATTGACTGGAATGGTGGATTGAATTCAAGAGGATTTACTTTTAACAATCCAAATGCCAGTAAGACTTGTGGATGTGGGACGAGTTTTGCAGTGTAAGAGAAGGTTTAGAAGCCTACCCGGATGAACATCCGTTCGGACGGGGTTTAGAAAGTTTAGGAGTTTAGAGCCCATCGGATGAACATACGTTCGGACTGGGTTTAGAAAGTTTAGAAAGTTTAGAAGGTTTAGGGGTTTAGGAGGTTAGATTGTAGATATCAACCGGGTTAATTTTATCAACAATAACTTATTGGATAATAAAAACCCCCATCATTTAAGTGACGGGGGTTTTTTATTAAAATTTTTTGATTATGCTTTCTTGGTAACCGGTTTAGCAGGTTTACTACTGATCAGTTCTGCTTCACCTAATGGTTTACTCTTTGCCATATCAACAAGGATAGGCGCTGCCACAAAAATTGAAGAGTAAGTTCCGGTAATAACACCGATCAGCATCGCAAAGGCAAAACCTCTTGTAACTTCTCCTCCAAAAATGAAGAGGATCAACAGGGTTAAAAATACGGTGAGTGATGTCATGATAGTACGGCTAAGCGTATCATTGATGGCCCGGTTAATGATGGATCCTTTGTCTTCGGCCCTGGAGCCTTTACTGTATTCACGGATACGGTCAAATACAATCACGGTATCATTCATTGAGAAACCAATCACCGTAAGTACGGCTGCAATAAAATGCTGATCGATCTCTAACGGGAACGGTACAATGTTTTTAAAGAATGAGAACACAGCTAACGTAACCAACACATCATGCAATAAAGCCACAATGGTACCAACTGAATACCTCCAATCGCGGAAACGTATAAAGATGTAAAAGAAAATAGCAAAGATGGCAAAGAGTGTGGCCTTGATGGCACCCGCTTTCAAATCCTCAGATATACTGGGTTGTACTTCAATAAAACTCTGTATATATTTATTCTTTATAAAATCATTATAGCTCAGGTTAGCAGGTAAAGCTTTTTTGAGGCCAATAAATAATCTTGCTTTTACAGAACTATCAGCATTGTTTACACCTATTAAATAAGATGTTGTGATATTCAGGTGACGTGCATCTCCAACTGTTTTTATTATGGGGAAATCCCCATCAAAAGCATTTTTAAGTTCATCACGAACGTCATCATTTTTTACAGGATTTTCAAATTGAACTGTATAGCTTCTGCCTCCTTTAAATTCAACTCCCTCGTGAAATCCATTAAAGTAAGAGCCGATACCCGCTAATAAAACAAAAACAGAAATACCGTAAGCTACTTTCCGGTATTCAATAAATTTAAAACTGGCATGTTTAAAAATACGCTTTGATATACTTGTAAAATAATTAAAGTGACGTTGTTTATTTGTCCAGAATTCAGTGATCAGTCTTGATACAAGGATACCACAGAACAAGGATAACAAAATACCGATGATCTGCGTGGTAGCAAAGCCCAATACAGGACCAAGGCCAAAATAAGCAAGTATTAAAGCGGTTAATAAAGTGGTAACGTGGGCATCAATAACGGGTGCCAGCGAACGGCGGTAACCATCATTTACTGATTGTTGAAATGATTTTCCTTTTGTCAGTTCTTCCTTGATACGCTCAAATATAATTACGTTGGTATCAACAGCCATACCAATTGTAAGTACCAACCCTGCAATACCTGCAGCAGTTAATGTAAAGCCCAGCGCCGTTAATACACCAATGGTAAATAATAAGTTTAATATCAATGAAATATTAGCAACCCAGCCACCGTTATTATAGTAAACCAACATCAAAATAAAGATCACAAGAAAGGCTATTCCAAAGGCCATTGCGCCACCACGTACAGATTCTTTACCCAATGTTGGGCCTACGATCTGCTTAGCTACTATTTTAGCAGGGGCATCAATTTTACCGGATTTTAAAGTATTGGCAAGATCCTGAGCTTCTTCAACAGAAAAGCTTCCTGATATTTCGGAGTTACCACCTTCAATAGCATCAGTTACATTTGGTGCTGAATAAACAATGTCGTCCAGTACAATAGCAATTGGCCTTTGTTTATTTTTTGCTGTAAGCCTTGCCCAGGTTTTAGTACCAACAGGTGTCATCTGCATTTTAATAGATGGGCGTCCCATTTCATCATATGCCTGGCTGGCCTCTTCAACACCATCGCCTTCCAAGGGCGCTCTGTCTGTGCCGGAAATAGTTTTGATAGCATATAATGGATAAAAACGTTGATTTCCTTTATCCGCTTTTTCCTGTACGCCAAATAAAAACTTACAGTCTGCGGGTATATTGTTTTTAACTACTTCATTGTTCAGAAATTCAAAGAAAACAGCGGTGTCCTGTAAAGCAACTCTTCCAATGGCTGCAACAAAATATTGTTTACCATTCTTGTCGGTCTGTGCATCAATTGGATTAATGACTTTAAATAAAGGGTTTAGATTTTGCTTGGCTTTTAAAGAATCTACTTTATGAGTGCTATCTACGCCATTCAGGTAATTATGTAAATTCTCATCAGCTACTTTTAACGAAGCGGCCAGCTCATCAATCCGGTAAACTTCCCAAAATTGAAGGTGGGCAGATGCCTGTAACAATTTTTCAACTCTTTCTACATTATCTACACCCGCCAGTTCAACGTTGATAATTCCTTTGTTTTCATCAAGGTTGATATTGGGCTGGGCTACACCAAATTTATCAATACGTTTTAATAAGATCTTATAGGTTTCTTTGATGGCACCATTTGAAATTTTTCTTATGGTAGTGATCACTTCATTATCTGTAGCATTTATTTTTACTTCTTTACCAGATCCTGCAAAGAGGCCGGCCAATTTTCCGGGGCCATTCTGTTTAATAAAAGCATCCTGGAAAAGCGTGATGTAATCTATATTGTTGAGGATCTTCTGCGTAGTAGCTGTTTGTAATGCCTTGTTCAGCATTGTATCTTTTGAATTATTACTCAGGGATTTCAATAATCCTTCCAGGCTAACGTTGAGGGTAACACTAATGCCACCTTGCAGGTCCAGGCCAAGATTTAATTCATTTTCTTTACACTTTTGATATGAAGTGCCAAACAGCGGGTAAATGGGCTTATCTTTTGTGCTGTCTAAAATGCGATCTGTTCTTTTTTTCACAGCAGCATCTTTTTCTTCGCCTTTCAGATCAGGGAATGCCTTTTTTATTATTTTTTCTGCTTGTGCCTTTACACTTTTTTCATGGTTCTTAACTACCCATGTATAAGATAATTCCCAAAGTGAAATTACAGTCAAAGCAATTGCAAAAAACCAAACTAAACCTTTCAGTTTCATAATGATAAACTTTTAATAACTATTTGTTCAATTTTAGAAGTGTGCAAAGATAGGGGAAAAACCGATTAGGAATAAAGTGATGTTAATTTTAGAATTTTGCGCATTTTGCATCATAAATCAACTTTATGCTTTGCCAATTGCGGGTATTTATCAAAATTGCAACTGCAATATTTATTTTCAGTTCTTGTACTACAACAAAATCAATTAAACCATTGGAAACTAAGGTAGATACTGTCTTTTCACAGGTTTTAGCCGACAATACAAAAACAAGCCCTTTTTTAGATAGCCTGCTTAAACAATATCCAAAGTATTTTGATACTATTATGGGGTACAGGGCAGCAATGAATGTTCAGGTTATTTATACCCAGATCAACAGGGATGCCAATGGTGTACCTGGCTTTAAACATCATTTTTATAATGTTAATCCGGCCAATTATTTTTATCCGGCTTCTACGGTAAAATTTCCAATAGTATTGCTTGCCCTGCAAAAATTGAATGAGTTAAAGGAAAAAGGGATTGATATGAATACTACAATGATCACTGAAACTGCATTTAGCGGTCAAACTGCAGTGTATAATGATCCCACGGCATTTAATGGCAAACCCAGTATTGCACAGTATATTAAAAAGATCCTGATGGTAAGCGATAATGACGCTTATAACCGCCTTTATGAATTTTTAGGGCAGGATTATATTAATGAACAATTGCACAAGAAAGGGTATCGTGATGTACAGATATTGCACCGGTTAAATATTTTTCTTACCGAAGAGGAAAATCGAAATACAAATCCTGTTACATTTTTGGATGCTGGTAATAATGTTATTTATTCGCAACCAGCCCAAAGGAATGATGCAAAGTATCCGGTAAGAAAGGATAGTATTGGTAATGCATTTTATAAAAGTGGACAACTGGTAAAAGGGCCAATGAATTTTTCCGGAAAAAACCGCATCAGTCTTGAAGATCTCCATAATATTCTCATCAGCCTTGTGTTTCCAACCTCAGTTTCGGGGGACCAACATTTTAATTTAACTGAAAGTGATAAGGGCTTCATAATGAAATATATGAGTCAGACCCCGGGTGAAAGTATTTATCCCGATTATGCATCAGATACAGTAACGTATTGGCCGGCTTATGGTAAGTTTTTATTATTTGGTGCAGACAAAGGAAAGCTACCTCAACAGATCAGGATATTTAATAAACCTGGTGATGCATATGGCCATTTATTAGATATTGCCTTTATCATTGATCTTAAAAATAATATTGAATTTTTTGTTTCAGCTGAAATATATTGTAATAGTGATGGCATTCTGAATGATGATAAATATGATTATCAAAATATTGGCTTGCCGTTTATGAAACATTTGGGTGAAGTTCTTTATCAGTATGAATTAAAAAGAGAACGAACATTCAAACCTGATCTAACCCCTTTTATTTTCAAGTACAATAAATAGCTATTTTTGTTTTCCTCATCAAAAACTGATTAATGCAATTATCATCCCGGTTATCAAGATTTAATGAACCCGAAACGCTTAAAATGGCTAAGCTGGGAAGGGAATTGAGGGCAAAGGGAATTGATATTACAGACCTTAGCCTGGGTGAACCTGATTTTGATACCCCGCAACACATAAAAGATGCTGCAAAAAAAGCGATAGATGAAAATTACAGTCATTATACTCCCGTTGCCGGTTACATCGATCTCAGGCAGGCTGTTTGTGACAAATTAAAAAGGGATAATAATTTAGATTATTTACCTGAAAATATAGTGGTAAGTACCGGTGCAAAGCAAAGCATTGCCAATGCTGTATTGAGTATTGTTGATGCCGGGGATGAAGTTATCATTCCTACGCCATATTGGGTCACCTATTCCGAAATTGTAAAGATGGCAGAAGGTGGGGTTAAATTTATTAATACTTCAATACAGAACGGGTATAAGATAACTCCGCAGGAACTGGAAGCAACCATAACAGAAAAAACGAAATTGTTCATATTTTCTTCACCCTGTAATCCAACAGGGGCAATATATACAAAGGAAGAGTTGGAAGGCCTTGCAGCTATATTTAATAAGCACCCAGGTATTTTTATTTTAAGTGATGAGATCTATGAATACATAAATTTTGTTGGCGGGCATGAAAGTATTGCACAATTTGATTTTTTAAAAGACCGTGTAATTATTGTTAATGGATTAAGTAAGGGGTTTGCAATGACGGGCTGGCGACTTGGATATATTGCGGCAGCTGTTCCGGTAGCGAAAGCCTGCGAAAAAATGCAGGGACAAATTACAAGCGGACCCAATGCTGTAACCCAAAGAGCAGCAATAACGGCACTGTCAGGAAGCCTGCAACCTTCTATTGACATGTGTAAGCAATTTGCCATTCGCAGAAAAAGAGTGATGGAATTGTTAAACGAATTACCCTTTGTGGAATGTAATGAACCCCAGGGCGCATTTTATGTTTTTCCGATGGTAAAATATTATTTTGGAAGATCAAATGGTGAAGAGACTATCAACAATGCTGATGATCTTTGTATGTATTTGTTAAACAAGGCAAATGTTTCAACGGTAACCGGGAAAGCCTTTGGAGAACCTAATTGTATCCGCATTTCATTTGCCAATAGTATGGAAAATATAGAGAAGGGATTTGAAAAAATTAAAACTGCTTTGGCCAGGTTAAAATAACAATAGTTTACAACGCGTAGTCCTCAATTAAAGGTAATGTACTGAAAAATAGTTGGTGATTTTTTGGATTAAAATCCATTAATTGCTTTTCCTCTCTGCACTCTGGCAGGGTTTGTTTAACAAAAATTAGGGTGGGGATTACCAAATATTTTTTCATGGCAATACGGGTTTATTAATTGCATAATAGGGATACTTTATAAAAGTAGTTAATTTTAAAATAATTCAGGTTATCAGTGAAAAATAAAATGTTGAAGCATATAAACTGCAGCTCCTGCAAAATAGCCCAGCAAAGCCCAGCCACTGAATTTTTTCAGGTACCAGATGAAATCAATTTTTTGAATTCCCATTACGGCTACTCCAGCCGCGGAACCTATAATAAGAATGCTGCCGCCGGTACCTGTTGTATATGCCAGCATTTCCCAAAAATAACTGTCTATAGGGTAATGTTGCAGACTAAACATACCAATTGAAGCAGCAACCAGTGGCACATTATCAACCACAGCAGATAAAATACCAATACCTAAAGTAAGCTGGTTGTCGGTTTTTAAAATACCCGATAAATGTGTGGCCATAATTTGCAATTGCCCGGTACTTTGTAAAGCCCCGATGGCTAATAATATTCCCAGGAAGAAAAGAATACTTGCGGCATCAATTTTTCTTAGGGCATACGATACCGAAAGAGTATCCTTTTCAGCATCATCTTTTATGCGGTGGATAATTTCAGTTGATATCCAAA
>JAYVUE010000305.1:0-4837 GCA_043788195.1 Chitinophagaceae bacterium | reverse complement strand
CACGGGGTTCAAACATCAGGCCTTTTCTTATCCAGTCGTATTTTTTAAGAAAATGCTGACGCTTTTCGCTCATGTCTTTTCCAAATAATTCAGGTCCGCCCTCTTTTACAAGGCGAACGGGGTTACCGCAGGTGTGGGCATCAATGCAAAGGAAGGTATGCTTCATATAATTTTGTAAATTTATGCCATGGAAGCATACGGAAAAATTTTACTAATTGCCATGCCCGCCTTTTTGCTGCTGGTACTTTTCGAAAAATGGTATGGCTGGCGCAAAGGAAAAGATACGGTGCTTAATATGGATATGATCAGCAGCCTGGGTAGTGGCGTTACTAATGTTACTAAAGATGTGATAGGTTTATATCTTGTTATTATCTCTTACCCTTTTTTATTGAGAACCCTTGCATTGACTCATGTAAGCAACACTATCATTGTTTATATCATTGCTTTTTTTGCACTGGATTTTGCCGGTTACTGGGTACATCGTTTGCAACATGTTGCTAATTTTTTCTGGAACGGACATATTGTTCATCACAGCAGCGAAGAATTTAACCTGGCCTGTGCTCTACGACAAAGTATTTCAGCTATTGTGAAAATCTTTGCCATATTCCTGTTGCCTGCTGCATTATTTGGTGTTCCTGCACCCGTTATCGCAGTGGTGGCACCGCTTCATTTGTTTGCACAGTTCTGGTACCATACACAGCATATCGGCAGGATGGGATTTTTAGAAAAGATTATTGTTACACCATCACATCACCGGGTGCATCATGCCATTAACCCAATATACATGGACAAAAATTACGGGCAGATATTTATTTTCTGGGATAAATGGTTTGGTACTTTCCAGGAAGAACTGCCCGATGTTCCTCCGGTGTACGGTATTACCCGGCCGGTAAGAACATGGAACCCCATCAAAATAAATTTTATGCATGTGTGGTTGCTGATCAAAGATGCCTGGAGAACAAATAACTGGAAGGATAAATTTACATTATGGTTCAGGCACACCGGCTACCGTCCCGCTGATGTTGTTGCTAAATATCCTGTTTATAAAATTGAAGATGTGTACCATTTTAAAAAGTATGACACATCAAGTTCTACCTTATTAAATGTATGGAGCTGGATACAGTTAACGCTGGTATTATTATTTGTGAGTTATATGTTTGGAAATATTGCATTGATCAATACCCTTAGTAGATCATATATTATCTGGTATGGAGTGTTC
This sequence comes from Chitinophagaceae bacterium, assembly GCA_043788195.1. Taxonomy (GTDB): domain Bacteria; phylum Bacteroidota; class Bacteroidia; order Chitinophagales; family Chitinophagaceae; genus Ferruginibacter. The sequence continues at coordinate 3,618 of JAYVUE010000305.1, read as the reverse complement.
ATTTTTTTAAGTGTGTATTCGCTTACCGATCTGATGGATAGAAATGCATCAGCATTTGTTTTTGAATTATTAAGAGGTTGCGGCGGACTTGCTATTATATATGTACAGGGCGATTGGTTTGGAGCCAATATTTATTCGCCTGCAATTAAATTTATCCTTGCTGCTTACTTTATTATTTCTATAGTCCTAACTGGATGGGTCGTAATGAAGAATAAGACAGAAGATGCGTTAGTTATGACCACTTGAAAATATTACTTAGCTAAACAAAATTATACTTTGAAAAGGGTTTATTATATCAAACTTTATAAAAGTAAATTATGATACAAAATGCCTCACCTATTTTGAAACAGGAACGTTACGACATTCTCGATGTTCTTCGCGGCTTTGCTATACTGGGTATTTATTTAGATAATATGTTTGGTTTTTCGGGCTGGGGTTTTTTTTCTCAGTCACAACGGGAAGCATTGTTTACCTGGCCAACTGATGGCTTATTTGGCATCCTTGAATTAGCATTTGTAAATGGAAAAAGGTTGCCGATACTAAAAAAGAAACAATAACATACAATTTGTAAGATTAACTTACCGATTAATATGCGTTTGTTATTTCGTTCAATAAATAAAATTTCTTCATGAAGTGATCTTTTCTTTTGATAGTTCGCTATTAACTATTCTCCAAATCCCCAAAGAATTCTCATTTCTCAATTCCTCCGGTAAAAGATCATTACTCCAGTTTTGAAAAGCAATTGGCCTTGCAAAACGTTTGATGCCATCGGCACCAACTGATGTAAATCTTGAGTCGGTGCTGGCAGGAAAAGGCCCGCCATGCTGCATACTCAAACAAACTTCTACTCCTGTTGGAACACTGTTTAAGATAAAACGCCCACAAATATTTTTTATAGATTCTACTAATTCATCATTTTGCTTAATATCGTTTTCGGTAGCCATCAATGTAGAAGTTAACTGGCCTTCCAGGTGTTTGGCAACTTCAATCATTTCATTTATATCAATACAACGAATAACGATGGAGTAGGGGCCAAACACTTCCTGGTGCAAAACAGGATTGTTTAAAAAAGCCTGTCCACTGGCTGTTGCAATGGTTGGTAAACCCGCCAACTTTGGCAAAGTTTCGGAACTTTGCCAAAGCTCGTTTTCAGATTCTGCAACCAAATGCACATCTTCCTGCAACAAAGCATTGCCTTTATTTTTTTTATAAGCATTTACAATTCCTTCATGCAGCATAGGGGCAGGAGCAATTTGTTGAATGGCCTTACCCAAATCATGTACAAATGTTTTCAATGCGTCGCTTTCAATTCCAATGATCAAACCGGGGTTTGTACAAAATTGACCTACGCCTAATGTTATTGAGCCTGCATACATAGTTGCAATTTCACTCGCAGCAATTTTCATTTTTTCGGGCAATAAAAAAACCGGGTTTATGCTTCCCATTTCTGCAAAAACAGGGATGGGTTCCTTGCGTTGATTGCCCCAATCAAATAATTGTTTACCTCCGGCATACGAACCGGTAAATCCAACTGCTTTTGTACAGTCATGCGTTACCAATGCTTTGCCAGTTTCAAAACCGGCACCATAAACATGGGAAAAAATACCTGTGGGCATATTGCATTTATCCGCAGCTGTTAGTATGGCTTTAGCCACCAGGGTTGAAGTTTCTGCATGTGCAGGATGTGCTTTTACAATTACCGGGCAACCGGCGGCCAAAGCACAGGCTGTATCTCCACCAGCAGTAGAGTACGCAAAAGGAAAATTACTTGCGCCAAAAACAACGACCGGACCAAGTGGCACCAGCATTTTTCTGATATCGGGTTTGGGTGGAGTTTTATCGGGTATGGCTGTATCAATTCTTGCCTCCAGCCAATCGCCTTTTTCACAAGCTGCTGCATAACTGTTCAGTTGAAAAATTGTCCTTGCCCTTTCACCACGCAACCTGGCCTCGGGTAAATTGGTTTCGTTCATTGCAGTTTGAATCAATGCATCGCCGCAATTTTCCAATTCAACTGCAACAGCACGCATAAAATCCGCCCGTTGCTTTAATGACATTTTTCTGTACACATGAAATGCATTCCATGCATCCTGCATTACTGTATTAATTTCTTCAACACTAAAATCTTTATAACTCATAACTCTTAATTCTTAACTCATAACTCTTAATTCTTAACTCTTAATTCTTAACTCATAACTCATAACTCTTAACTCAAAACCGGCCTCGCAGCAATCCCATCATTAATAATTTTCAACACTGCTTCCTTTTCTTCACCGATCAATGTTAATCTTGGCGCTCTCACATTTTCAGAACCGATGCCAGCCTGTGTTTCTGCCAGCTTAATATACTGTACTAATTTAGGATGAATATCCAGTTCCAGCAAAGGCATGAACCATCTGTAAATTTTTGCAGCTTCTTCAATCTTACCTGCTTTTACCAATTTATAAATCGCTACTGTTTCTGCGGGAAAAGCACAGACCAATCCTGCTACCCAGCCATCGGCACCCAAACAAAGTTCTTCCATAGCAATAGTATCAACCCCACATAAAATTTTTATCCTGTCGCCAAAGCGGTTTTTCATTCTTGTAACATTACTTACATCTCTTGTTGATTCTTTAACTGCCTGAATATTTTTACATTCGATCAGTTCGGCAAACATATCCAGTGTTACTTCAATTTTATAATCTACAGGATTATTATAGATCATGATAGGAAGTGCTGTTGCATTGGCTACTGTTTTAAAATAAGTAACGGTTTCCCGGTGATCGCTTTTATATCGCATGGGTGGCAGTATCATAATTCCTTTGGCGCCCCAGGCTTTTGCATATTCGGCCTGTTGTAAAGCTTCTTTGGTAGAGCCTTCTGCAATATTTAATATCACTGGAATTTTACGTTCGCATTTATCAACAGCAAATTTCACCAGTGTTTCTTTTTCATCCGTGCTCAACACACTGGCTTCACCAAGGGTGCCTCCTAAAATAATTCCGGTTACACCAGCCACTAATTGAGCATCTAGATTTTTCTCAAAAAGGGGGAGATCTAATTTGTCATCAGCTGTAAACTTTGTTGTGAGGGCGGGAAAAACGCCTTTCCATTCGAAGTTCATAAAATAAGTTTTTATAAAGATAATCCTTAGAACTTTAACATTGTTTTTGAAACCGTTTAATTGTTCTTTAGCCAAACTGAATTTCTTTCACTAAACTTTCGCTTTTCTGCTTTTAAAGTAAGCATAGTATTTGCGTAAGTATTATATAGGAATTATTTTAAACAATTTAAAAACACTAAACATGACACATAAATCATTTTATTGGGTTACAGCGGTAGCAATAACTGCCGTAATATTATCTACCGGTTGCGCCGGTACAGCCCATATCGAAAAAGACAAAACAGCCGATTTTAGTAAGTATCATACCTATGCCTGGGTTGACAAACCTGTAACAGAAGAATCAAAGCAAGCCCGGCGGAATGAACTTACAGAAGCAAACATCCGAAACTCGGTGAACGAACAGTTGCAAAAAATTGGCTGGAAGGAAGTAAATGCAAGCCCTGATGTTATGGTAAACTACGAGTTGCTGGTTGAAAGAACGGAGAAGGAACAAAAAGATGCCGTGTATTCTC
>JAYVUE010000304.1:0-45466 GCA_043788195.1 Chitinophagaceae bacterium | reverse complement strand
TTCTTGTTTTGTGTATCAGCAACCCTTTTTGCCCAATCCAAACCAGCCTATGTATTGTACAATGCCGACGGTAAAAAAATATCATTTAAAAAAATGATCCTCCGGCTTGCAAAAAAAGATATCGTACTGTTTGGCGAATTTCATAATAATCCTATCTCTCACTGGATGGAATTAGAAGTGGCCAAAGACCTTGCAGAAAAAAAAGAAATGGTATTTGGTGCCGAAATGTTTGAAGCAGATAACCAGCAACAGCTCAATGATTACCTGTCGGGTAAACTAAGTGCCAAAGGATTGGATTCATCAGCCAGGCTTTGGAAAAATTATAAAACCGATTATGCGCCACTGGTAGATCTTGCCAAAGAAAAAAAAGCGGCTTTTATTGCAACCAATATACCCCGTAGCTATGCCTCCCTGATTTCTAAAAAAGGATTTGAAGCACTTGATACTATTCCTGCTAATGCAAAAAAATGGATGGCGCCTCTTCCTATGGATTACGACAGTACATTACCGGGTTATGTAAATATGGTGAAGAATATGGGCGGACATGGTGGGCCCAACCTGCCCAAAGCACAGGCCAGTAAAGATGCTACTATGGCTTATTTTATTTTACAAAATCTGCAACCCGGAAAAATTTTCATTCATTTTAATGGGGCCTATCATTCCGAAAATTATGAAGGTATCAATTGGTACTTAAAAAGAAAGCGCCCGGATATTACTATCGGAACCATTACTACGGTATCGCAAAAAGGCCTGAAAAAATTACTGGAAGAAAATAAAGGCAAGGCAGATTTTATTATTTGTGTGGATGAGGATATGACGAGTACGTATTGATATTTTTTTAGCTAAGAGAAAAAAGTAAGAAAAAGAAAATATATCCCTTTTATACTCCTTTCTCGTAGCTAATTGTCTCTTTGGCAACAACACCCAAATAAACTAACTTACTATAATGCTTAGGTGGTTTTGGAAATTATATTGGAATATCAAAGGATGGAAAGTTGTTGGTTCGTTTCCTTATCACTATAAAAAAATGGTGATGATCGTAGGGCCGCATACCAGCTGGACAGATATATTAGTTGCCTTTGCAGCCCGCAATGAATTAAAAATATTTGATGCAAAATTTTTAGGAAAGAAGGAATTATTCATTGGACCTCTTGGTTGGTTGCTTCGCTCAATGGGTGGTACACCTGTTGACCGGTCGGTAAAACATGGTGTAGTAAAACAGGTTGCACATCTTTTTGATACTCACGAAACTTTTCTATTGGGCATTTCACCTGAAGGTACACGCAAACGTGTTGATAAATTACGCAGCGGTTTTTATCATATCTCCAAAACAGCACAGGTGCCGATATTACCAATAGGTTTGGATTTTGAAAACAGGCATTTGGTACTGGGCGAACCCCTTTTTACCAGCAATGATGAAGCTGCTGATATTAAAAAGATCATAGCATTTTTTGCCGCACTCAAAGGGAAAAAACCGGCATTTGATCTGAGGCATTTGAAGGCAACCGTTGTTAATTGATCTTATATCATTAATCCATTAATTTTACTGTAGTATCGCAATGGAGAATAAAATATTTTATTTTAATTAAAGCCCGTAAAAAATAAATATGCCCATTTTTAAAAGTATATCCAGGATAGTGCGGGCAATACAAATACCGTTTACCGTAGTTTCATTTATAAACCGTCAAAAAAAATATATTCAAAAAAGTATTAGCCCGCTTTTAGATGACGCTAAAAAAATGGCTGATGGAAGTCTGGATGAAAATGATTTTTTAAAAATTACCAGTTATTACGGGCTTGCTGTACCTGCTGTTTTAGGGGAAGCCTTTTGCGCTTTAAGAGGAAAAGAGATGACAGCTAAAGAACGGCTGGCCAGCACAAGCCAGGGTGCTATGACGGGGTTGGGTGATGATTTTTTTGATAAACAAAGATTGTCTGAAGCTGCACTGAAAGATTTTATTGAAACGCCCGAAATATTTACCGGCAACACTGCCAGCGAAAAATTATTTCTGCAATTTTATAAAAACGCATTAGCCAATACACCCCAACCAACGCAGATGCAGGAACAGATCGCCCGTGTGTTTCATGCACAGTTGCTCAGCAAACAACAGGATAAACCAGACTTATCTTACGAAGTAATTAAAGATATTACTATACGCAAGGGGGCAGAGTCGCTGCTTTATTACAGAACCGCTTTTGATCATCCTTTAAAAACCGGTGAAGAAAAAATGCTGTATTGCCTTGGTGGCCTGATGCAATTAAGCAATGATATATTTGATGTGTATAAGGATCAGCAAAACGGGGTAAGTACACTTATCACTACAGCTACTAAAATTAAAGAACTGCGTTTTCTTTACTCCTCCCTTTTACAGATTGGAACTGATGCTGCTTACAGGTCCGGTTATCCGAAAAAAAATATCAACAAATTTTTAGGTATCATTTCTATTGGCATCTTCAGTCGCAGTTATGTTTGTTTAGACCAGCTTGAAAAAAATGAAAAAAGATCGGGCAATATTTTTTCTATTAAACTCTATAAACGAAAAGACCTGATCTGCGATATGGATACGGCGGTGAATAAATGGAAGTCGCTAAGGTATCATATGAAGCTATCCCGCAGATAGCTTTATTTTTTTATATCACCTACTACCACGTGAGGTTAAACTTTAGCTAGCAGTTTATGAACCAATTCCGATTCAAACCCCTTTTGTAAAATATGATCCTGTAATTTTCTTTTTTTAATGAATATATTTTTTTCTCCTTTCAGTGTTTTTAATTTATCTGTAAATATTTTTTGCAATGTTTTATTATAATCAGCGTCATCAATTGATTTGAGTGCTTTTTTTATACAATAATCACTTACTTGTTTTTTTCTCAGCTCATATTTTATTTTTACTCTCCCCCATTTTTTAATTCTGAATTTACCGCCGGCAAACTGTGTGGCAAAGCGTTCTTCATTTAAATAATTTTCTTCTATCAGTTGTGAAAGTAATTCTTCAACATCCTTTTTATGTAATCCAAAACCATATAATTTTTCTTTTACCTCGCTGTGGCAGCGCTCCTGGTAGGCGCAATAATGTTTTGCTTTTGGAAGGGCTTCTTCTTTTGAATGATATTTGTTGTTCATTTAAGTAAAAATAAAAAAATATCCCACAACGACATCAGGAAAACAAAGCAGAAAAAACTTTGTATCTATGCATCTTTGTGGGAAAATAGAAATTGTTTTTTTAGCGTTCTTTAACCATCACCGGGATTGTCTTTAATAACTTTTATCTTTTTTTTCTCTTTAGAATTGTTTCCTGATGGATTATTTTTATTGGGATCAACATAAAAAAGGATTGGTTCACTTCTGCCTTCGCCATTACCGTCGGTTTGTGTTACTGGTTTATGGTCCTTATCCAGCGATTGAATGGTCCAGATAAAACTATAGATATTGTGTTTCATAATTTTGCCTTCTACATATGGGTCAGCCCTAAAATCCTTGTTTGGCTTAGCATTTTTTTGGCTCACCCCCTTCACACCCATAGCTCCATCTTTGGGATGCGTGTTAATTAAATTCGAATCCTTTTCGTTTGGTTTTAAAGTCTTATCAAGAGTAGCAAAATCCCCATCACCATCTGTATCAGGTTCTAACACAATGAATGACATCTGCGGCTGCCAGATATATTGCGTAGCCGCTAATATTTCTTTATCAAGCAAAGGTTGGTTACTCCTTAACGCCTGCACCGGGCTTTGTGTTGGCATCACTTCAAAAACCTGTATGCGATATGTAACCGGCGATGATTGCGTAGGAACTACCGGCGACCAGCGAAACATGATGGCTGTTTGTGCCATTTTTATATCCAATATCTCTTCATTATATGGCTTCATTAAAATGGGTAGCTGTGTTGTAGCCAGGTAAAAATTCTTACATTTTACTTCCGATGCCGGGGTGAAATCTATCGGCATTACCAGTTGAACACAAAGCATATAATTATCACTGGGAAGTTTGCCTGTTCTTTGTAATGAGCTTTTATATTTTCCTGCAAAATTCATTTTTTCCAATGGCATTACATCATCTGCAGTAAAGATAACAGCGGCTCCTGCAATAATAAAAGTATTGGCCCGGGCCAGGTCAGTAGTGGCAATAACCGTTCCGTCAATAGTTTTTATCTCTGTTTTTATTTTTACTTCTCCCGCCCCTCCGGCCTGGCCACTAACCATACAGGTAAGTACTTCTCTGCGATTACCCCACTCTGATAGTGTTGCGGGAGGTGTGGCATTTAATACCAGTTCAATTTTAAACTGAGCGGTTGCAGCAACAGTAATAAAAAAGGTTATTGATAAAAGAAATATTTTTTTCATACAAAATTTTTTATTTTCCTAATTTGGGTTCAAACCGGTATTGAATTCCGGTACGGATATTACTTTCAAGATAATTGGCTCCATTGGGTAAAATCTCATTACCATATTTGAAATAATTGGTACTTAGAAATGTTGACCAGGTTAATTTTTTAGTGATCTTGTAATCAATATTACAGGAAGCAATAAAATTGTTATTACTGCTGAAACTATTCAACTTGCCAAGTGTGTATTGCATTTGTCCGCGTAAACGCATTTTCTTTTTTGCAGCCGGAATACTTAGGCCTGCACTTATGGTAAGCAGGCTGATCTTAACAGCAGGTACGTCATTATAAAAATACATGGCGCTGAAATCAGGTGAAACATCTTTCGTTAAATAAGTAGGCACATAAGTAAGCAAAGCCATATGGGTATTATTGGAAGTAGTAGCTCCGGTTAATACATCCCGTTCATTATATTTGCTGTAGTTATAGCTAAGGCTTAATAAGTGCATCATTTTTTTATTCATCCAGGTGTACGTTGGACTAATACCAAAATCGTTACTTACGTTCTTTATTCCATAAGGGTTGATACCGCTGGCCGACTCAAAACCAAAATTATTATAGTTCACATTTAAACTCCAGTGATCATTAAATTGTGTAAACCAGTTTAGATTAGCAATAAACTGACTGGCTCTTAATGCCGTATTACTTACATTGTTGATCCGACGGCCGACACTGGCCACAACATTTATTTTATTTTTCCATGCATTAAAGCGGGTGTTGATGGTATAATCCCATCGATCTGGCTGTAGGTATGGGTACCCGGTAGTTTGAAAACCTGCACCCAGGTATTTAGTAGTGATGCCAATATCAAAATTGGTCGACTTTTTTCCAACACCGGCCTGGACAGCATAATCCGTTACGGTAGATGTTCGTCCGTCGATGAAGGGTTTAAAGCTTTTTGCTGTAGGGCTAAGTGCTGTTGAAAGATCTTTTGTAAATATAGACCTGGCCCCTTCTGCTTTTATATACCACCCTTTTTTAAAATGAATATCTGTTACCAAACTTGTTACAAATCCTTCCTGTGGTCTTACGGTTACCGGTGGCGGGGCTGATGAAGAAAGTACATCTTTTCCCTTGGCAACATTTACAGCGATCATAAATTTGCCTTCTTTTTCATAACCCAACTGTAACATCCAGTTATTGCGTTTATAGGCACCGATTACAGAAGGTGGTCCGGCAAAATAATTAACTCCTTGTTGAGAAATGCCCGTAAAAAATTTGACCAGAAAAGATTTTGGACGAAGGTCTACCCCTATTCCAAATATGCCAATATCGCCGGTAGACAGATCAGAGTATTTTAAATACTGTGTACCCAGTTGTAGTTCGGCCCATTTATACTTTGGATTTAAACCAAAATTATTCATAGGGTTGGTAATAAATTGTCCAAAGTTGGGCTTTTTTATTCCTGCATACGGACCTGCAAAATTAGTTGCAATGGCCGCAAAATTAAAATTAACGGGCAGGGTGAAATTTTTACTGAATTTAAATGTGGGTGTAAAATTAAACCTAACCTGGTTCCATGGCTTACGGGCCTGGTATCCTGTCCATCCGGTTGGGCCAAGGTTTAAGCCATAACCTTCGTAGCTGATGCCCATGGTTCCTGAAATGGAAACAGGGAATTTCTTATTCTGCGATTGTACACAGAATGAACCCAAGAGTGTTATGATGAGAAAAAAATATTTAAGCATAGCTGTTTTTTTTATATTTCAAGTTGTTTTTTTAAGCAATCCCTTTACTTAGGATTATTCACCTTGAATTTACATTCGCATTTTTTACCACCACAATTTCCTGTAATTGTATATTCAAATATACCCGGCAAATTTAAATTATAAGTATAACTGTAATTAGGCCCGGTTAACACCTGCGTGGTATTATCTGGTTTTAAGATTGTTACTGTTACAGAAGATCCTGCACAATCCTTACCATTTTGATCTTTACAATCAAAACCGGGATTAAGATTTACAGGAATAATACCCGGAAATAAATTTACCGTTTCCCCGCAACTTACCGGCCTGTTATTATTGCCTTCGTAAGATATCGCTGGTTTAATATTACACTGACAAACCTGAGGGTCGTCGTTATGTCCGCCGCCAGGTTTTATTACCACAGTAAAACAAGCTATCACTTCACACTCCTTACATTCTGCATTTCGGAAAGTGAATTTCACACAGATCTTTGCGGTGAGTTCACAACAGTCAATTATAGAAGCAGGCGGTAACAAGAACTGTATGTTGATATTGTTGGGCAGTGCAAAAGGATTACCACTTGTCCAGCTAACTTCCCTTGGGTTCTGGTACATTCCATTACCTGCAGGGTTAAATGCCGTTACAAAAGAATTGAACATGGTGATCTGAGGAGTTATTGCCCCAACATTACCAGCCTTGTAAATACTTGCCCATGTATAAGGATAAGATTTACAGTTCAGGCATTCGTTATTAAAATTACTGAACAGGTTATAGCTCATTACTTCGGCCCTTATTTCTGTGAACAGGTTACCTGCCGGCCCGGTAATACTAAAATTACTATTGGCCACCGTTGCATTTGGATTGCTGATCGTTGATAACTGAATGGTTGGATCTTTCACTGTAATCGTATACGGACAACAGGCCGTATCCACCGGCGGACAATCCACTTTAAACGTAACCTTACAGCTATCACATATTTTACCCCCGCACAATCCATATAACATCAACGTATAAGTGCCCGATAGCATTGGCGTATAGGTAAATGGCACAGTGCCCGAAGTGGGTAAACCTACAGGCGGAGTGAATGTATAATTAACAGAACCCGAACACTCCGGTTTAGCACAGTTGTAGGCTGCATTAACAGTAAAAGGTACTTTGCATTTAGCAATATATTCTTTTCCGCAGGTGAGATTTTTTGGACCGTTGCCAACATTATAGGTCATTTCACCCCAATGACTTCCTTTGCAACAATCTACAGTATCACATTTTACTTCAAATTTAATCACACAACTGTCGCATAATTTATTACCACACCAACCGTACATGGTTAACACATATGTACCTGTTAGATTTGGTGTAAAATTCAATGCCAGGTTGCCTGTCAGTGGTAATCCTGTTGGTGGCTGTAAAGAATAAGTTACTTTTCCGTTACAGGCAGAGTCTTTACAGAGATAATTTGCATTAATGGTAACAGGTTTATTACAATCTAATTTGTATGTTCCCTTGCACTTAATTTTTTGCTGAACAGGTATATTTGCCTTTAATCCCGGGTTAACGCCGCCGCCGTTATCTCCCTGTGATAAAACAATATCTCCCCACTTACTTCCTTTACAATCGCAGGTATCACATTTTACTGTTAAGTCAATTGTACAACTATCACATTTCTTTCCGCCGCACCAACCATAGAGGGTAAGAATGTAAACACCTGTTAGATTAGGCGTAAAATTTAATGCAAGTGAACCGGTTAAGGGTAACCCAACTGGTGGTTGTAAAGAATAAGTAACTTTTCCGTTGCAGTTTGAATCTTTACAAAGATAAGTTGCATTTATGCTGAAGGGTTTGTTACAATCAAGTACATAATTACTTTTGCACTTTAAGATGGTAGGATTGCCGCCCGCAACAGGATTACCGCCGGGTGTTAAAACAATATCTCCCCATTTACTTCCTTTACAATCGCAGGAATCACATTTTGGAACAACGATGGAGTATTTGTTGCTTGTGTCTTTACATCCTGTTAACTGATCAGTGATAATAATATAATAGCTGCCTGTTTGCGCTCCAAGTCCACCGTTATTATATGAATTGCCCGATCCCAGGAAAGCATTGTTTATGCCATTGTACCAACTAATGTTGTAGTTGGATGCAAATATGCCGATCAATGGATTGGGTGCATAAATTACAAATGGCCTGGTACAATTACATGGAATGCTGTCGCAGAAATGAGGAAACAGTCCTGCAGAAGGCCGCCTGTTGATGACGTACTTTGCACTGCTGCTGCAACCGGTAGCAGGATCTGTATATGTTACCACATAGGTTCCTGCAGTGTAAACGGTAATAACAGGTGTTGTTGCTCCGTTGTTCCAGGTAATATTGTTGGTATAGGGGGTTTCGGTCAATGTAATAGGTACACCCTCGCAACTACCCGTGCCTGTTATACTTGGTTGCACAGGTGGTGTGTTTACAGTTACCGTTTGGATGCAGGTATCCGGGCATCCATATTGATTGGTTAAAATTAAAGTAAAGACAGTGGTACTGGAAACAAAGGTCATATACATAAAGGAGTTGCCCCCAACAGGGTTTCCATTGGCCAACCATTGATAAGTATACCCGGTGATCATTGGGGCAGTTAATGTGACCATTCCGCCCGGTGAACATATATTCTTGGAAGGCGAAATATCGAAACTTGCTTTGGGTTTAGCTACTGCTTTTACTTCTACAGTGTTGGAAGTACAAGAACAACCATTGGCATTAGTAACTATTACATGATAGAACCCGGGTACCAATGTTGTATAGGTGGCGCCGGTATTTGCGCCGGGTGCAGCAACAAAAACATTCGGAAGCGTTTGCACTTCCCATAAATATGTATAAGGACCAGCGGGTGCTGTAAGCGTTGCAGGCTGACCCGGACAAAGGAACGCGGGCAGGATAGTACAACTACTGATACCTTGCAAAACTGTATCCTTCTTTGTTGCTGTACATGTATTGCCCAACAGATCAGTTACACTTAATGTTACAGTATAAATACCCGGTGCATTATAAATATGAGTCATTGGGGAAGCATAGGCAGTGAACCCATCTCCGAAATTCCATAGATAAGTTATAAAACCCCCAGGCGTAGACGTAAATGTTATAGGTTGTCCTGAACAAACAGGGCCACTGATATTGATTCCCAATTTTGTATATACAACTGTTTGTGTAGCTACCTTAGTGCAGGTTATGCCTGCACCATCATTGTAAGTAACCGTTAGCGTTACAGTATAAGTTCCGGGTAATGCATAACAATGCTGCGGCGGGTTTTGCAATGTTGAAGTAGAAAGATCTCCGAAATTCCATAAGTATGTTACAAAAGCAGGGTTGCCAAAAACTGCTGAAAGATTAGTTACATCCATACAACCGTTGCAGCCCATTTTATAACTAAAGCCTGCAGCAATTGGAACAACAGCCTGGGTAACGGCACAGTTGCCTGTGCAATTCGTTAGGTTAGGTGTTGGCGGGCCAACACAAAATGTAACACAATAAACCCCTGCATTTGCATAAGTATGTGAAATTGGAACGCCTGATGCGCCAGGGGCTGTAACATTGTCTCCAAAATTCCAGGTTATCGTTGAACTTGTAGGATTAGTTGTGCCGGTAAATGAATAGGTATCGCAGGTTACCTGTGTTTTGTTTGTTATTTGCGGATTATTAACATCGGGGCAACAAATCTTTTTAACAACAAAGTCCACGCACTTCTGGCAGGTACCGTATTTAACTATCACACAATAGTTGCCGGGTGAAGTGGCCAAATAATTATCTGTAAGCAAGCCGCTGGTGCTGGTGGCCAATATGGGGCCGGGAGATGCACAGGTGCCACTATGCCACTCATAGGTAAATATGCCGCTTGCGGGTTTTATAACTGCTACGCCTAGTTGCTCATTGGTGTTGTTGCTATTATCACAATGACCAACACCGCAGGTAAGTGGTACAATGGCAAACGGATCAGGGATATTGATTGTTTGTGAATAAGAACATGCTCCATTAATTCCTGTTCCAAGAACAGTGTAAGTTCCTGGGGCATTAATATTTATTGTTTGCCCTGGTCCGCCGGGAGTCCATACAAAAGTAGTTCCTAACGGTGCTCCATTAGCAGTAAGTGTCATTCCTGCGGGCTGGCATACATCCAACCCTGTTGTACTGATTGTAAATGTAAATTTTGGATAGATCATTATACCCACTAACGGTGTGGCAAGTCCGCAGCCCGTAGAAGCACTGATGGTTGCGGGTCCCCACGGACCGGAACCTCCCTGGCCATGCCATAACACAGTTATGCCGCCGGAACCCTGTCCTGATATAATAGTACCAAGGCTGGGCGGAGAGATACTCCATGTAATAGGCGGGTTACCTCCTGCAATGGTATAGTTTGCTGTTCCGTCAACGCAAACACTTATTGGGCCGGTAATGGCTCCTGGTAAAGCAGTTGTAACAGTAATTGAACCTGCAGGAATATTGCAGTTAGGCGCTGCCGTTTGTTTTAATACAACAGTTAATGTGCCGTTGAAAGATGTCCATTGTACTGTTACATTATCGCCACTGATCGTTGGAGTTATATTCCCAGGCTGAAATGTTCCATTGGATATCGTCCACTCATAATAATAACCCGCTGGGGCTGATGTACTCATGTTATATGCATACTGACTTCCAACACAACCTGTGAGTGGGCCCTGTATAACACCGGGCACCGGAACGGGTACTACCACTGTACTGATCGAAGCAGTTGTATTACAAAATGCACTGCTTACATCTGTAGCTGTTACTACAAAATTACCGGTGTTGGCAAATGTTGCTGTATAAGTAGCAACAGCAGTAGCAGTTGATGGTGTAACTCCGGTAACAGGAAGTGTAGCCCAGTTAAATGTACCTCCCGGATTTGTGGAAAATGTTCCCGTCTGACCCTTGCAGATAGATGATGGGCCTGTCACTGTAAATTTTACTTTGGGTGTAATATTTATGCTTGCAGTAGAAGTACAACACAGGTGTTTGTTGTTTAAGTTAATGGTAAGCTGGTAAGTGTCTGTGGTGTTGGGCCAGTTGATCCAAACTGTATTATTATCAGGATAGGTACTTAATAAATTATTGGCATTTGTATTGCCGGCAGTTACATTGATCAGTGTCCAGGTATAATAAGTGCCCGGTAAAAAGGGTACTGAATAAGAACTCAGGCCCGGATTACAGGGAGAAGTTGTACCAACTATCACCGGTGTAGAAGGAACAATGGGTATAGACACATAAGTTGTACATGTGCCGCAGTAAACTGATAATTGCCCCTGCGGGTTGCCGTTACCCCATAGTATTGTAACGGTGTTTCCACTGGTGCTTTGTATGGTTCCGCCAACTGGTGTGCCCCAGATTGGAGAGACACAGCCTACAGCTGTGTATTTTGAAGTAGCGCCTGCGCAAACAGTGCTGATGCATTCGATCGTAACATTACCTTTAACAACAGTTACGATTTTTTTAATGGTATCAGCACAACAGGTTACCATTGTCATGGAATCACCCGGTTGCCCGCTGCTGCCGGGCACCAGCATAGTACTGTAGGCGATCAGGGTAACTGTATAAGAACCTGCTGTATTATATTGATGTGTAGCAATCGCTGTTATGGCGGTATTATTGGGTGAAGAAGGGTCACCGAAATTCCACAAGTAGGAAGGTGTACCCGAATAAACTGTTGTACTGGTAAAAACAACAGAAGAATTGGTACAGGCATTATTGGGGGTAAAAGTAAAATTTGCTACTGGTTTTTCTTTTACCGTTACTTCAATACATTTTGTATATATATTTCCAAAACCATCCGTAACCGTTAGTGTAAGTACATAGGTACCCACTAATGGCCAGGTGATATAAACAATAGCAGATGTTGCATTAGGATTAATAGCGGGTGTTGCCGGACCTGTAATTGTCCACAGGTAGGAAGCCCATACTCCGCCACCCGCGGTGTAGGTATATTGCTGGTTAACACAAACAGTTACAGGAGTGCATCCTCTTCCCGGCTGATTTCCGGCCAATGGCCCTTCTTTAGCTTTATAACAATCTGGTACCTGATACAATATTTCTGGCTGGTTGCAATTTTGTGCAACAGTTTTGTAACCTGCGCTTAAAATAAAAATGCCGGTAAGCAGGATAAAAATTGCACGCTTTATATATATGTTATTTCTTTTCATGGCTGATTATTTTTGGTCGTTAGGATTAGGGTTTCCTTTCGCACATCCTTCTTTCTTTTTTTCGTAACAAACCAGTTTATTACAAACCGTACAATCTTCAAAGGTTACTACATACCGGATGCACCATCGAATGGTGGCATCACAGCACTTGACTGTAGGCGGTACCGTTATTATCATTGATCCAGCCTGGCCACCGCTTAAATTCTTTGGTGGAGAAAAATTCCATGCTAAAGAATGGGTTCCTCCCCCAACCCCTGCAATATTGTCAAGGGTACCACTATCAAAATTGCCAAAGGTCTTGCTGTCTTTATTACAGATCATACAATCATCATTCTCCGGCTTGTATTCAAAATACACCAACTCGGCTTTAATAGTTTTTACTTTTTTAGGAGATATGGTAATATTGGTATTGAGGTTGATATTGCCATTGGCATCAAATTTTATATCTTTCTGCACTATATCAATTTTTACACTGTCGCAGGCATTGCATTTGCATGGCGTTACATTTACACAGGTATCTTTTGATGCTTTCCAGAAACTGTTTACATTATCAGTGATCTCTGCGCCAATACAAATATTGCTCAATAATGGTGAGCCAGTAATCGTACCCGTTATGGTAAGCTGGGTATTGGAAGCAATACTGGTATTTAATGGTGGTGCAAAACTTGTTATAGTTGCTCCGGCCGGAACGCTCGATGTAGCAATAAAATTGGTCAGTTTTGCTGTTCCGGCATTGGGATTGGTAAGGGTAAACGAGAACGAATAAACGCCGGGTTTGGCCGTGCAGGAAACTTTTATACTATCTAGCTGAATAATATATTGCGAAACCATGAACATGGTAGGTTCGCTTGTGCCTTCATTACTACCTACAGGTTTGCCTTCTCGGTTTAGTGCCTGTACATCCCAGATAAAATCACACAGATAAGGAGGTTTGCAAGGGCCATTGTATATTCCTGTTATAACTGCCTCGGTAACATTATCTACATCTTTTGTTACAATGGGCGAATTTGTTCGCATTGCCTGTGTTCCATTTTGCCCCTGCATTAATTGCCATACTTTTAATCTGTAAGTAACGCCACTGGGCTGTGTTGGATTAACTCCTTTCCAGGTAAACTTAATGGCTCCTTTTGCTTCTTCCGGGCTAAAGCTTTTTTTATCTGCGGGTAAAATATTAACAGGGGGTTTAATTCCTTCGCGGTGTTTTATTTTAAAGATCGTGGGTTCACTGGTACCTTCATTGCTGCCCACCGGGTGACCTTCCTTGTTCATAGCCTGTACGTTCCATACAAAATCGCAGAGGTAGGGTGGTTTGCAGGGGCCAATCTCCAGATATCTTAAAAACATAAGCCCGTCCGTAAGTGCGTCCGTATTTTGGCCTTCTGACTGGCCATTACCATCTACATCCTTTGTTGCAATGGGCGGGGTTGTTTGAATAACTGTTGCACTGTTTTGACCCTGCATCAGTTGCCATACGCGTAACTTATATCTTATGCCGGGTTGATTGGGTGCAACCGGTTTCCATTTAAAATTTATACTTCCCTGGTCACCATCATCATTAAAAATATCAGCTTTATTTTCGGGGAAGACATTTACCGGTGGTTTGATCGCTACTCTTTCTTTAATCCTGAACACAGTAGGTTCGCTGCTCACTGATGAATGCGTTTGACCGGCCGCATTGCCGATCGTGGCTTCAACGTTCCAGGCAAAATCACAGAGATAGGGTGGTTTACATGGGCCAGTGTATATTCCGTTCACCGTAGCCGTGGTGTTATTGATCACTTCTTTTGTGCTGATGGGTTGATTTGCTTTCATCGCCTGCTGTCCATTCTGCCCCTGCATCAATTGCCAAACCCTTAATTTATACGTTACCGGGGCGGATTGATTCGGACTGACCGGGTTCCAGGTAAACGTGATGCCTTTTTTTACGTCTATTTTTTCTTCATACGTATCAAAGAAAAGCTCAGCTGGCATTTCGTTATTGTTTGCTGGTGTAATATTAACTGGGGGTAAAATCTCTTCAGATGCTTTCACAGAAAAAGTATAGGGCTCGCTGGTACCTTCATTTCTGCCCATGGGTTTTCTTTCCTTGTTCACGGCCTGAACATTCCAGATAAAATCACATAGGTAGGGAGGTTTGCAAGGACCGGTTATTATACCTGTTACAACAGCTTGTGTAATATTTTCAATCTCTTTTGAAATGATGGGTTGATTTGACCGAATGGCTTGCAGCCCGTTTTGTCCCTGCATCAATTGCCATACACGTAGCCGGTAGGTTACCTGCTCTTTAGGCTTGGGCACCAGGGGTGTCCATCGAAACATAACCGGTCGCTGTAATTCTGCTTCTGTATATGATTTTCCGTTTTCAGGTGTTATTAAAGTGGGTGGGGTATAATCAATTTCTTTTTGTGATTCTACTAAGAAAGGTTTACATACTTCATCGCTGATCGCTACTTTATCAATATTAAAGAACTGGGCACATAACATGTAGTTACCTTCTTTCAGATCGTGGCAGCCGGATAAAATTCCGGTTAACTCAGATGCATTAAAAGTGCGGGTTGTAAAATTATCAACAGGTAAGCCGGTAGCTACATTATTACCACAAAATATAGCGCCGTTAATTTTTATCTGCAGTACAAGTCTTACTCCTTCCAATCTTACAGTGGGTCCTTTTTGCGCTACAAGTAATAAGGAGCCGGGTATACTGTTCCAGTTGTCAACAATTGCCGGCAATTGATTTTTTACAGTAAAGCTTACAATTTTTATATGTTGTATCTGGCCCAATGCTGAAAAAGCAATTAACACGGGTAGTAATAACAATTTTAATTTTTTCATAAACTTAAGTTTTGAATGACTTTGTTAAAGTCTTTTTACAGGATACAAAAATTAAAAGAAGAATTGGTGTTTTTGTCAGAAGTGTATATGCGGGGGAAATGATTGTATAAGCGCCGATATTTAAAACAGCTGAATAATACTAACAAATGGTATTGACTTGGGTAGTTTTAAAGCTATAATTTTAATAAAAAATATACTAATTAAACTATAAAAAGGATAAATTATTGGTTTTTTTAGGCTGAAGGCATGTAGATACGGTGTTTATTTTTACAACTTGGGTTCAGCAGTAAAAATATTAAGCGTGCCCACGCTTAAAAATTCTATTTTATGATTTGCGTTTGATCCACTTTTCAAACCTCGAAAGAAAATCTTCTTTACGCCTAGAGGCTACGGGTAATTCCTTCCCGTTTTCGAGCATTACTTCGCCACCACTGCCTTTTCTGTATTCTTTAATAAAAGAAAGGTTGATGATAAACTTATCGTGAATACGGGTAAAATGGCTTTCCGGAAGCAGTTTTTCATATTCTCCAAGTTGCCGGCTCACCAGGATCGGCTTATTGCTTTCTGTAATAAAAAAACTGGTATAGTTTCCGCTGCTTTCGCAATACATAATATCAGTAAGTTTTACAAACACCAGGCCATTAGATGTAGAAAGGGGAATTTTATTGGATAGTGCTGGCTTTGAAGTGGATTCTATCAATGAGAAAATATTTTTGCTGAATGCCTTTTGTTCTATCCTTTCTGTAGCTGCATTTACTGCTGCCATTAATTTTTCGGTATTTACCGGCTTGGTGAGATAGCCGATGGCGTGGTGTTCAAAAGCCTCGATGGCATAATGACTGTAAGCTGTAACAAAGATCACTTCAAAATTTAATGGTTCCAGTTTCTTCAGCATTTCGAATCCGTTAATATGCGGCATTTCAATATCTAAAAAAAGTAATTGAGGCTGCAATTCTCTGATCAATCCTAACCCTTTTATAGCTTCGGTAGCCGTTGCCAATACCTGCACCTGCCGGCAATATTCTGCCATAAGATTTTTCAGTAAAAGAATATTCCTTGATTCGTCATCCAGTATTATACAGCTGATATTTTTCATTTTAGTTTTATTACCCCGATTTCAGACTGAGCGGTATTTTTAAAATAATTATTGTTCCTGTTGCATTTCCGTTTTCGGCTTTCTTATCAATTATTTCCTGTTCAATTCCATACAATTCGGCTCTCCTTTTCGATAATTGCATTCCCCTGCTCTGGTACTCAGTATGCATTTCGTTCCTTAATGCTGATGCCTTTTCCCTGCCAACACCATTATCTTCCAGTTCGCAGTTTAACAATTCTCCCTTTTTATAAATATTTATTTTGATCTTTCCCTTCCTGTTTTCCAAATGACGGATGCCGTGTCGAATGGAATTTTCCACATAGGGCTGCAATAACATGGCGGGCACAAAGATAGTTTTGCTGTCTAGTTCACTTTCAACAGAAATAAAATAATCAAACTTATCATCAAAGCGCAGTTTTTCAAGTTGCAGGTAATTGTCAAGATAATTTATTTCGTCTTGTAACGAAATGATGGATGAAGAGGAGTTGTCTAAAGTGCTGCGAAGTAATTCTGAAAATTTATCCAGGTACCTGTCTGCCTGTTTAAAATCTTTGTCAAAAATAAATCCCTTAATAGAATTCAAACAATTAAAAACAAAATGCGGATTGATCTGTGCCTTCAGTGCTTGCATTTCCAGCTCAGCTAATTTTTTTTCAGTAACCACTTTTTCTACTGCTGCTTTTTGTTTTTGCCGGTTGCGTGACTGTAAAAAAATAATACTTGCAATAAACGAAAGGATAAAGATCAATGTCCAGAAGACAGGGTTTTTCCAAAAAGGTGTTTTTATTTCAATGGATAAAGTAACGCTTTGCGATGAGGGTTTGCCATCTCTTTTGATTGCTCTTATCTTAATACTATATTTTCCTGGCGATAGCCTTAAATCGATACTGTTCTTATCTTTTCGTAACCAGGCGCCGTTATCAATGCTATACTCAAATAAAGGATAATACCCGGTAAGATCAACTCCCGAAAATTCAATAACGATATCATTATTATCATAAGGAAGTGAATAATTTTCTAATACCGCTGTATCTTTTCTGTTAATACTAACCCTGGTGATAAAAGTGGCGATATCGGTTACGGGTAGATTCAGGTTAACGGGCAGGTAGCTGATCCCTCCATCTGTTGCCACATATAAAGTGTCATTATACAATGCAATATCATTTACCTGCTGCCCAATTAACCCATCTGCTGTACTAAAAAAAGTATTGGTATATGAAAAATTCTTTTCTGTATTTTGATATTGGATCTTATTCAGTCCTTTATTGGTACCCAGCCATATTTCACCCGCAGCCCTGCTATACAAAGATTTACAAACATTGCCCGGAATAATATCTCCCAGCGGAATTGATTTAATTACTTTATCATCTTTTAAGACAAGTAGTGAGTCTGATCCCAAACCAACCCATACCAGCCCGTCAGCTGTTCCGATAATTGTACTTACCCGGTAAGAAAAAGCTTTATATTTTTTTCCAAAATAAAACAGGGAATCCTTGTCCCACCGGTAAAGCCCCTCATTAGAGCCAACATAAATAGTTTTGTTTTTACTTACGCTCAGTGCCGTTACTCTTTTTAAAACACTATCGGTGATGCGGCCCGTTATCGTGTTATACTTAAACGCTCTTGCATGATTGCCCAATATCAGCACAGAATCGTTCAATACAGTGGCTGCTTTTGTTGAAAAATTACCTGATGCTGTAAACTGTTTTTTTATCTGCAGGGTTTTTTTATCGAAAATAAATGAACCCGTCTGGCAGGCGATATAATATCCATTCTTCATTTCCAGTATCTTACGCACAGTGCCGTCTACATTTTTTTCTTTATTGGGTGATACCCTTTTCAGGTCATATATCCCATCGTACACCAACACTTCGCCATAAATATCTCCGGCAATTATTTTTCCGGTAACCACTATGGCATTAAAGACCTGTAGCATTTCGCTATTGGCCGTATAAGACGAGATCCTTTTTTGCTGGATCTTTATTAATCCCCTGTCTGTTGTTGATATCCAGCTACTGCCATTCTTGTCTTCCAATACATATCGTACCGGGATCTTATACAACAACGGGTCCTTTATTTCAAGCGTGGCCGTATCAACGGGATAGGTGGTTCCATTGAAAGATGTTATAACAAGGTCTTTCCCGGCTTTGCAAAAAATACGAATTGGAAAAGGAAATGTTTTTTTTGAAACCAATTGCACATCACCATTATACAATATCCTGTATTTACTCATCTGGTTACCGAGGATTGTAAAAAGGGTATGTTGAAAATATTCACTGTAAAAACCGGCTTCCCCAAAGATTACAGATTTTGTAATAACACCATTTGAAAAATATCGTAACGAATCAGCACAAACCAGGATATAACTACCCGGCTTATATTCAATCAATCTGTCAATCCTATCTGCTTTTACTATATTAAGCAAACCCTTATAGGCAGTAATTTTTTTATTCTTATAAATAAAAAAATTACGATTGCTGTTACAAACGGCTACTCCTCCATATTCTAAAACACAACCCGTGGTTACGTTCCCCTGCTCAATCTTTAATAATTCCGGGTCTGTTTCCTCGTTTTCAAAACGATCTTTGGTTGCATTATAATAAGCTATTGTTTTTCTAAAAGGCATTACCCAAAGCGTTTGGCTACTATCAATAAAAAGGTCGGTAATTTCATTATCTGGCAGGCCCTGTGCTGTTGTATAAATTTTAAATGTTCTCCCGTCAAATTTGGCGAGCCCGTTTTCTGTGGCTATCCATAAATAGCCGTATTTATCCAATACCGTCCGGTATACAGAGTTGGAAGGCAGGCCGTCTTTTGTTGTATATAAAATAGTTTGAGTGGTTTGGGCAACTCCGTTAGCGGGATTTATCACCCCGAAAATGACAATAGCGATATAAATAAAAAACTTACGCATTATCTATAAATATAGAAAAGGTTGATAGAGTTGATAAGGTTAACAGCCTCTCCTTTATCAACTTTGTTAACTTTATTAACCCGTTTACCTGCTTCTCGTCAACTGGTGGATCTTCTACTTTTCTATCAATCTGTCGAGGCATCCATATTCCCGCTTTAACATATCGTCATATTCATCAGCTCTTTTAAACAGCATGTCAAATTGTTTTTTTCCATTTTCGTTTGTTATATCCTGATCATACATGATACAACTGAGCACAATATTTTGCCCGTTACAACTTAATACAAGGCCATTCAGTTTATAATTTTCTTCCAGCAAAAACTGATACAAGGTTTTTATTTTGGTGCCGTCGGCCGGCATCTGGCAAACATAAGCGTCACCTGTCACAAAATAATTATCGGGGTTATAGGTTATTCTAATTTTTGCACTACCTTCTTCTACTTCCCAATTGTTGATCCCATTACGTGATAGTTTTACATCTTTTCCAAGGTCTTTCAAAATTCCTTCAATCGTTTTTGAAACACCCGTCAACTCCGCTTCTTTTTCAGGCAATTCGGGCAATTTTACTTCGGTGCCGCAACTAGGACAATATTTTCCTGTATCAATATTGTTTGCTGTTATTAAAAAATCACAGGAAGTACACCTTGTACCCGAAGCGCCCCTGATGGGTTGGTACAACTCTAAGGCTGTTCGTAAATAATTTACCGGCAAGGCAAAACCAAGGTTGTCTCCGCCACGAATAATAAATGAATTAACGCCGATGATCTCTCCTTTATCATTTACTAAAGGGCCGCCGCTGTTGCCGGGATTTATTGCAGCGTCGATCTGTATATATTTTAATCCGTCGCGTATCCTGTCTACCTTACTTATTACGCCTTGTGTGGCTGTATAGTTTAATCCATAAGGATGACCAATGGCAACCACTTCGTCCCCATCTTTCATTTCTTCATATCTGCCTAAGTGAATGTCTGCCAGTACGGTTGCGGCAGGGGGTTCAAGAAAAGCCAGGTCGTGCTTTCTATCGGTATACCATACACGACTTAATAATTTAGAAAAAACCTTTCCTTGTATGGTCACTTCGGCCATATTATCCACCACATGGTTGTTGGTAACAATTACATCATATTCTTTTACATAAAAACCGGTGCCAGTACCGTTTTTAGTGGCTATCTGAATAATAGCATTCTGAAAGAAATCAATTATTTCCGGGCTTGTCATTTGTTGTCAAAATTTAATAATTCTAATTCCGAGCTAAAACTAAAGTTAAAGTTAACCAGGCTGTCAAACTTCAGGTTATTTGTTTTAAAA
Organism: Chitinophagaceae bacterium; assembly: GCA_043788195.1. GTDB lineage: Bacteria > Bacteroidota > Bacteroidia > Chitinophagales > Chitinophagaceae > Ferruginibacter. Next base: position 25,052 of record JAYVUE010000304.1, on the reverse strand, counting down.
TCAAGCTTTGGATATTTTTTTTGCCAGCTGGTTTGAATATTGTTGATCACATTAATAATTTTTTCGTTTACAAATTTATTTTTTGATCCGTCATAAAACGTTTCAGTAAAACCCAGTGCAATTAAATAATCCGGATAGTTTATCCGCATCATTAACTGAAATAATTCAGATAATGGTTTTGGTAAACTATAAGTATACTGACAGTATGAAATACCATATTCACAGATCTGCTGTGCTATCAACGGGTAATTATTATCACGGTACCAGGCCATGTTAATATTAGCACCATTAATTGCGTCTGTTATAGTTTTTTGTGTTTGGGGCGCCACAATTGCAAAGCTGCTTTTATTGCGAAACAGGCTTTTAAAAAAATCTTCCCGGGGTTTTGACTGTAGTTTAATAAAAGCATTAATCATTGCGTTATTTTTTTCTGATGCGGGCCTTTCATCTTTTGTAAAATAAAGGATCGGTATCTTTTCCAATTCGGCCTGCAGTACTCCTTCGGGGCAAATGAGGTAATCGATCCTGAAAGCCAGCACCAATAACAAATAGGCGATTCCTCCACTAAATTTTTCTGCATCTAACGTTTGAATATATTGTAGTGTTTCGCTGATCCATTTTTGCATAAAAACAAACTTGGTTTCTTTTTCGGGCTCCGGAATTTCAATGATATGCTCTATATCCAGTGTTTGTAAATTAGAAAAATCCTGCACCAGCAAATCGTCCTGTTTATCTGCTTTTGTTGCCAGTTCTTTTAAAGCATAATATAATTTATTAGGATTGGCTGTTTCAATTTCACTATCAAAACGCATACATAGGCGATCTCCATCAAGTGAATAACGGCTGTAATAGAGCGAAAAATTCTGTTCCAGCAGCCTACGCATTACAGGTACGGAAGGTTGTGGCATTTTAACCAGGCTTATTTCTGCCTGTAAATGCCCCGCATCGCCCTTACCCCTTACGATCTTACTTCCCTGGTAAATCTCAAAAGTAAAATCTGTACCATTTCTATCAATCGTTACATTATTGGCAGTATCATCGCGGAGGTAATCAAAAAAAGCATCAATACTCTCAGGGTATTTTTTTGCAGCAAAAAGTTTATCCGCATCGGCCCAGCGGGCTGTTTTCTCCACCGTTTTATTATTATCGCTGTAACGGCCAAAATTAATGGCAGGTATCGTTTCTGCGGCCTTTTTTCCGGGGCCAAATAGTTTGTCAAACATAAATGAAGGGTTTGTTTTACTATAAAAAGCAAATTACGGAACGTTCACTTAATATTTGTTTAAAAATTGACCGTACATTTAGGCCTGTAAATTTTATATTTGCCAACTAAAGATATATATTATGAAGTTCATCGTTTCCTCATCGGCCTTACTGAAACAACTACAACAGATCAGCGGCGTTATTAATACCAATACTGTATTACCAATACTGGAAGATTTTTTGTTTGAAATTGAAAAGAACAAACTTACTGTAGTTGCCACTGACCTGGAAACGGTTATGAAGGTACACATGGATATTGAGGCTAAAGAAAGTGGTAAAATTTGTATCCCGGCTAAAATATTACTCGACTCTTTAAAAAATATTTCTGAACAGCCCCTTACTTTTAATATTGACAAAAGTTTTGCTGTAGAAATTACCAGTGATAATGGTAAGTATAAAGTGATGGGAGAGAACCCCGATAATTTTCCGAAAGAACCACCGGCTGATGATGCCAATTCATTTACCATGAGTTCTTCTGCCTTATCTACGGCGATCAATAAAGCCCTTTTTGCGGTGAGTAGCGACGACCTGAGGCCTGCCATGACTGGTGTATTTTTTGAATTGGATAAAAAGAGTATCACTTTTGTAGCCACAGATGCGCATAGGCTGGTTCGTTATACCCGTAACGATGTAACCTGTCCGAAAAAGGATTCTTTCATTGTTCCAAAAAAACCATTGAACTTATTAAAAAGCACTTTACCTGATAACGATGATGAGTTAAATATTTCTTACAACAACAATCATTTATTTGTTGTGCACGGCGGCACAGAGCTGGTATGCCGGTTAATTGATGCCCGTTTTCCCGATTATAAAGTGGTGATTCCGGTTGATAACCCTTATAAAATGACAGTTAATAAAAATGATTTTCAAAATGCATTAAGAAGGGTTAGTGTGTTCAGTAATAAAAGTACCAACCAGGTGGCACTAAGTATCAGCGGCAGTGAATTGCAATTGGCAGCACAGGATGTTGATTTTAGCTTTGAGGGTAATGAGCGTATGGCTTGCCAATATGATGGCGAAGACCTGCAGATCGCATTTAATGCAAAGTTTTTAATTGAAATGTTAGGAGGCGCCGATACCGGCGATATTAATATGGAACTAAGCACACCCACCAAGGCGGGTATCATTAAACCCACCGAACAGGATGAAAATGAAGAGTTGTTGATGTTGGTGATGCCGCTGATGCTTAATAATTAAAACTTCTTTTTAAGCTTTAAATTTTTGATCTCCTTTTACGAGGAGATTTTTTAATGTGCAAAACGATTGTCGGACATGTTAAATGTTTTAGTGACCTTAGTTGTCTAAACTTAAATTTATGTTTCTTATAATAATTGGCTTTGTCGTTTTAATTGTTGTTGCTGTAGCAATAAAAAATAATCCAGCCCTTGCAAGATTTAAAAAACCGGGCCGGATCATTGGATTTGTTTTAATCATTGCAGGTTTTATCAGCTCCTGCATTGTTCAGGTAAATCCCGGAGAAGTTGGTATTAAAATACTTTTTGGAAGTATCCAAAATGATGTGTTAAGCAGCGGGCTTCATTTTGTAAATCCTTTGCTGGAGATTAAAAAAGTAGATATAAAAACGCAAAATTATACTATGAGTGGCATCAATGATGAAGGTCAGAAGTCGGGTGATGATGCTATCAGGGTTTTAACAAGCGATGGCCTGGAGGTAACCATTGACCTTACTGTTTTATATAAAGTGGTTGGCATTGATGCCCCATTGTTGTATAAAGAAACCGGGGATGATTTCCGCGATAAGATCGTACGGCCAATTACGCGTACAAAGATCCGCGACAATGCTGTTTATTACCAGGCGGTTGATCTGTTTGGAAATAAAAGAGATGAGTTTCAACAACGCATTTATAAAAGTATTGAAATAGATTTTAAAAAACGCGGCCTGATGCTGGAACAGTTACTCGTTAGAAATATTACCCTGCCAAATTCGGTAAAAGCTTCAATAGAATCTAAAATAAATGCAGAACAGGATGCGAAGAAAATGGAATTTGTTCTGCTTAAAGAAAAGCAGGAAGCAGAACGAAAAAGAGTAGAGGCCCAGGGTATTGCAGATTACCAACGCATCATTAATACCGGCCTTACCGACCAACAATTACAATATGAGCAAATTAAGGCAATGAAAGAGCTGGCTTTAAGTTCAAACGCAAAAGTAATTGTGATGGGAAAAGGAAATACGCCGATTATTATTGATGGGAAACAATGATCGCAGATTTTGAATGATTAAATGACCTGCCTACTGTCAGGCAGGTTTCGCAGATTATAAATTAATATTCAATTTTATTGCGTCCAGGTTCCACCTTCGGGGGCGGAAGGGGCCGATTTCACCCTGCAGAGTCCGATTCCCCCTTCAGTCGATGGAGGGGATTACGTTTACTGATAAAATAATAAATGATCAGCTCTGCTACCAACAGGTTTAATACCCAACCCAGCCAGGCTATAATGCGGTATCTGTCCATTGGAGGAATATCTGTAAAATAAGCGATCAATACTTTCCACATCCTTAGTGTTATGGCCGATAAGGTAAGTGCATAACTGCGTATCATAAAAATACGGTGTACTTTAAATTGCAGTTTTATTGCTTTATACAGGGCAATTGCAGTAAAGCTTATCCATAATACCGAAAGTAAAACAAACGCTATCCGGGAGGGTACTCCGCCATTGGCATAAAAACTCATCAGCAATCCCGCCGGGCCTGTTATCATCAGCACATTAATGACATAAGAATAACCGAATACCCTGTGTAATTTTGGTTTGTTTTTCAATAACCATTTAGAAAATTGTGTAAAGCCGGCCAGCAAAGCAAACAAACTGCTGAATACATGCACAAAAAAAGCGATCCGCCATTCGTAGATATTAATGTATGATTGTTTTAATTGTAAAAAACCAACATCAGTTTGTATTGGGATATACAAAAAAATTATCCGCAACATAAGAAAAGAAAAAAATGCCAAAACGGATAAAAAAAATACTTTAAATATGTTTTTGTGTGTTGCTGTCAAAATTGTATTTTACAAAAAAACGAAATATTATGAACCCTACTCTTTTTATTTCCGCATTAGTTTTCACCCTTTTTTGTTCATGTAATTCGTCATCCGAAAAAACGGTTGGCAAGAACACAGAAAAAGAAACCACCGAAACCGGTGTTTCCAATAAAACAATGAACTTGTTGGGTTCTTATGTTGGACCCTTTGGTGACAATAAGATCACTTTGCTGATAACCAGATTATCGGGCGACACGATCGAGGGCAGAAGCGTTGTTGGCGGAAATGACAGGCCCTTTTCGGGTTTTGTAAAATTTATGAATGATAAATACACTGTAAACGCCAAAGAGCCGGGCGATGATAAATATGATGGCGTATTTTCATTTGCTATTGAAACCAGTAAACCCGACAGGGTTGCCGGCAACTGGAAACCCAATACAGCAGGTGCACACCTTGGACCCAAGGATTTTACTTTGCAACGCAGGGCGTTTATGTACCTCAAAGACGTTGGACAATTTCCGCAGGCCTCCAACCAATTATTAACTGAAGGAGATGTGAATAATTTATCCAAAGATGAGCTGGCTATCATGCGTAATGAGATCTTTGCAAGGCATGGCTATTGTTTTAAAAAGAAAATTTTCAGGGAGCAGTTTGAAGATAAGGATTGGTATATTCCCAATACCACAGATGTAAAAAATGATCTTACTGTAATTGAAAAGAAAAACATAGCACTTATCAAAAGATTTGAGAAATATGCAGAAGAGTATGGTGATGATTATGGCAGATAGGCTCTTTTTTTAAATTGTAAACCCCGGGAAATTTATAATGACCTACAAACAAATTGCCTCTTATGATAATTTTCTTTTAGCCAATATGACCCTTGGGTTGTTGCAGGAAAACAATATCAATTGTTATTTAAAAGATGAGAATATTATAACAGTAGACCCATTATTAAGTCCTGCAATTGGTGGTATTAAACTGATGGTAGATGAAAATGATTTTGCAGATGCACAGGAACTGATAAACCAGGCAGAACTTTCATACTTAAAAGAAATACCCTGTCCGGATTGTAAAAGCCACTCATTGATTATTGAAGAAAAAACAAATAACCCGGATGGATTTTGGAATAAATTAATGAACAGGGTGGCTTACGGGCAATCATCAACTTACAGTAAAAATTATCGCTGTACAAACTGTAACCGGCTCTTTTCCGAAATTCCACTATCTTTTTAATATAGTAATATGAAAAAAAATATTCTGTAAAAAACGATATCAGTGAAAAATCTATTGAGGTACAAAGAGATAAGTATGATGGCAAACCCGGGCCTGTTAAAAAAATAAAAATAATTTTTACACAGGGGGCTTTTACAGAATTTGAGATATTTATATTAAATACCCAGGCGGTTATTTACTGGGGATCGGGTGTATAAAAATTATTTCATTTATTTGAACCATGAAAAAAATTGCCATGATACCGGCTCGTTATGCAGCCAGTCGTTTTCCGGCCAAGCTAATACAGTTGTTGGGCGATAAGACCGTTATCCGTCATACCTATGATAATACTGTTGCTACCAATTTATTTGATGAAGTGGTAGTGGTAACCGATAGTGATATTATCTACAACGATATAGTTACTAATGGGGGTAAGGCCATAATGAGTAAAAAAGAACACGAAAGCGGCAGTGACCGTATTGCCGAAGCTGTTGCCGGTATGGACGGGGGTGTTGATATTGTAGTAAATATTCAGGGAGATGAACCTTTTGTTAATAAAGAAGCACTTAAAAAATTATTAAAAGTATTTACTGATGAAACTGTACAGGTGGCTTCGTTGATGCAGGTTTTAAAAGAAGAAAAATTCATCACTGATCCTAATTATGTAAAAGTGGCCGTTGATAAAAATATGAACGCTTTGTTTTTCAGTCGTAGCCCCATCCCTTATCACCGGGATAAAACATGCAACCCTGTTTATTATGAACATATAGGTGTATACGCGTTTCTAAAACAGGCGTTGATCAACTTCACTAACTGGGAAATAACGCCACTTGAAGCTGTAGAAAAAATAGAATGTTTACGATATCTTGAAAATGGGATTCCAATAAAAATGGTGGTAACCGAATATATGGGTATTGAGATTGATACCCCGGAGGATTTGGAGAGGGCGGTTAAATTACTAGGGTGATCTAACCACAGATTTTTAATAATAAAGCTGCCGTTATATTCTTGCCAATGTTCAGAGGTTGTTTTTTTTGAAAACTAAAATAATCTGTATCATGGAAACTATAAATGATATTACCTATCATATTATTGGTGCTGCATATAAAGTACATAGTTCGCTTGGTCCGGGTTTGCTCGAAAATGCTTATAAAGAATGCTTGTACTATGTATTGGTAAAAGATGGTTATTTTGTTGAAAAAGAAAAAGCTTTGCCCCTTGTTTTTGAAGAAGTAAAACTAGAAGTAGGATACCGAATTGATTTATATGTTGATAAAAAAGTAGTAGTTGAGATAAAGGCTGTAGAGGCCTTTACCGATGTTCACATGGCACAGGTGCTAACTTATTTAAAACTTTCGGGCTCTAAAATTGGCTTATTGCTTAATTTTAATGTGGCAGACATGAAAAAAGGAATAAAAAGAATTATCCTTTAGCGCTTACGCAGATTTACACAAATAATCTGTGGCATCTGTGACATTTAATCTATAGTAATCTGTGGTAAAAAATTAAACTAATCTCTATGTCTTTTCGCAATTTCAAAATGGTAGGCTATGTAATTTATGGACGAGGTTCTTTTAACCAGTTAGATGAAATAATTACGCCACATAGAAAAACAGGGGCGCCAATTATTTTTTTGGTAGATCATTTTTTTTCCGAAGGATCCGGTGAAGAAGCGGCGGCATTAGCTAAAAGGATACCGGTAAAAAATAATGACAAAATTATTTTTGTTGACGTTACCTGTGAACCAAAAACAACTTATGTAGATAGTTTGGCTAATCAATTAAAAGAAGAGTTTGGAACAGTGAGCGGATTGATAGGTATTGGAGGTGGCAGCACGCTGGATCTTGCCAAAGCTGTTGCCCTGATGATGAACAACCCCGGATCATCCGCCGATTACCAGGGCTGGGACCTTGTAAAAAATGCGGGAGTTTATAAAGCAGGTATTCCTACGCTTAGTGGCACCGGGGCCGAAGTTAGCAGAACAACAGTGTTAACTGGCCCTACAAAAAAACTCGGCATGAACTCGGATTTTACCCCGTTCGATCAGATAGTTCTGGATCCTGAACTTACCGCCGGAGCACCGGCCAACCAGCGTTTTTATACCGGCATGGATTGTTATATTCATTGTATTGAAAGTTTAAATGGAACTTTTTTAAATGAATTCAGTAAAAGTTACGGCGAAAAGGCACTCCAATTGTGCAGGGAGGTATATGTAAATAAAAATGGTTGGGATGCTGAAAGTGACGATAAATTAATGATGGCTTCTTATGCGGGGGGTATGAGTATTGCCTACAGCCAGGTAGGTGTAGCCCATGCCGTTAGTTATGGCCTTAGTTATTTATTGGGTACAAAACATGGTATCGGTAATTGTATAGTATTTGATCACCTGGAAGAATTTTACCCGGAAGGTGTGAAGGAATTTAAGTTTATGGTTGAAAAAAATAACATCGACATCCCTAAAAATATTTGTGCGGGTTTAAGTAATGAGCAATTTGATAAAATGATCGATGTATCAATGGGGATGAAACCACTTTGGGAAAACGCTTTGGGAAAAGACTGGGAAACACAAATGACAAGGGAAAGATTAAGAAAATTGTATGAAAAATTATAATTGATCATTTTTATACTTATCTAGTAAAAAAAATGAAAACTTTATTTGACAAAGACACTTACAACGAAATAAATCAACGCCTTAATACACTTACCCCACAAACTGAGCATCGGTGGGGTAAAATGGATGTTGCACAGATGATGGCACATTGTAAAGAAGCCTTTAAAGTACCGCTGAGTGATAAAAAATATCCAAGAATTTTTATAGGCTTACTATTAGGCTGGATGATGAAAGCAAAATTATACAATGAAAGCCCCTGGGGAAAAAATTTACCCACTGCTCCAAATTTTTTAATTAAAGATCAGCGTGATTTTAATACTGAAAAAAATGAACTTTCTGAATTGATCACAAAATTCAATACGGCTGGGCCGGGCAATGTGGGCAAATTTCCTCATCCGTTCTTTGGCACTTTAACACAGGAGCAATGGGGCAAAAGTATGTACAAGCATCTTGATCATCACTTAATGCAGTTTGGCGCTTAGGCGTCAAGGCTCTTCAAAACCGTCAGACGCCTGTAAGGTTTATAACTTCATCAACCTGTTTGCAGCTTCTTCAAGTGTGGCTTCTTTTTTTGAAAAACAAAAACGCAAAACCTTATTGTCCATTCCGTCTTTATAAAATGCCGAAACAGGAATAGAAGCTACCCTGTATTCTTTGGTAAGCCTTATGGCAAAATCTTTTTCTTTTTCATCACTGATACCATCATAACTATATAATTGAAAATAACTTCCATAAGAAGGTAATGCTTTAAATTTTGTTAGCTGCATCAGGTTTTTAAAATGATCTCTTTTTTGCTGCATAAAATTGCCTAATTGTAAATAGTTTTCTTTTTCCTTTAAAAAATCTGCCAATGCAAACTGAACCGGGCTGTTACAGGTAAAGCAATTAAACTGGTGAACTTTTCTGAACTCTTTCATTAGCGTATGTGGTGCAACACAATAACCCATTTTCCAACCGGTACAATGATAAACTTTACCAAAGGAAAAACATACAAAACTTCTTTCATACAGATCCGGGTATCGCAACAGGCTTTCATGCTTAAGCCCGTCAAAGATCAGGTGTTCATATACCTCATCGCTTAAAATAAAAATTCCGGTATCTTTTACAATATTTCTTAATAGTTCAATATCTGTTGCACTTAACACACTCCCTGATGGGTTGTGAGGTGTATTCAGCATTATCATTTTTGTTTTCTCAGTAATTTTTTGTTTTACCATTTCCCAATCAATTTTATAATCAGGATAGGTTAGCGGAATTAAAACCGGCACCCCGCCGTTAATTTCTATATTAGGAATATAACTATCGTACGCCGGTTCAAAAACTATTACCTCATCGCCGGGTTGCAAAACTGTTGTAAGTGCCGTATAAATGGCATACGTACCTCCCGGGGTAATGGTAATTTCTGTTTCAGGATCAATGGTTGTATTGTATAGGTTTCTGATTTTTTCGGATATACGTTCACGTAAAACAGGGAGTCCACACATATGAACGTACTGGTTATTGCCTTTTTGCATGGCTTTGTTCACCAGTGAAATAAGTTCTTCGTTCATTGGGTAATCCGGAAACCCCTGTCCAAGGTTGATGGCTTTGTGTTCAACAGCCAATGTGCTCATTACCGTAAAAATGGTTGTGCCTACATGTGGGAGTTTGCTTTGAATGGTTGGTAACAATACTTTTATTTTTGATCGGGTCAAAAATAACTAAAGCTTTTTTATTTAACCCTGTTTAGGTTTACGCTTTTTATAAAACAATAATAATAATGGAAAGCACCACATTATTTTGGAGAGAATGGATGTGGTATTCTGGAAAAGCTTTGCATTTTCGGCATATTTTTGATTTACAGAACCATGGGTTACTTCCAGGTTTTTCCCAAATTTCCAATCCAGGTCTTTGAATCTTGAAGTATCATAATATTTTTTCAGGTTATCAGCCTTTGCACCCCAGAAAGATTCCAGCCTTGCGCTATTGGTAATATTGGGTTCCATATTGGGGTCAAAATAATACCAATATCCGTTGATGAGAACCTCTAACGCAAAGTGATGAGGAAAGCCAATACTTCGGTAGGACAGTTTTTTTCGTTTTAATATTTCCATCATTACCATGGCCTGTTGAGAGCAGGCTGCATATTCATGTTTCATTATATCTTCCGGCTTTACCTTACTCGCTAATCCATAGCCAAATATTTTTTCTGATATAGCAGCGATCCAGTTTTGTTGTAAAGTAAAATGAGAGAAGCCGTGATAAAAACGGAATCTTATTGCGCTGGTGATCTTTACAACATAATCAACAGAATTTTGCGGAATGGAATCTGCCTTTAACGTACTGTCAATATGGTTTTCCAGTTTATCAATCGAATTAATGTAAGAAAGCCGGGGATCAAATTGCTCTTTATGATCGTATGGGAGTATTTCATTAATATCAACAGGAATGAAATTAAGTGATAAAAGTACTGCCGAAAGTGCAATCAGTATTGGCCTTTTCAAGACTTTGGTGGTTAGTGTTTAACTAATAGTTATTCTATCTTTTATAAAGATAATTATTTGGTATGTGTAACGTAATTTTTATAGACTTATTATTGGGTTTATGAATTGCCCGGTATTTTTTAAAACAGAACGTATTTATACTTGTTATAAATACTTATCTCCTTTATTTCGTTTTATCTCGGCAACATATTCTTTTATCTCCTGTTCTTTTTCTTTTTTGCAGATCAGTAATACATCTTTGGTATCTACAACAACAAAATCATCCAGCCCCTGTAATAAAACCAGTTTTTTATTATCGGCATGAACAACATTGTTTGTTGCATCAATTACTATTACATTATTGCCGGCCACCGCATTTCCCAGGTAGTCTTTTTCCAGGTTATCATATGCGCTGGCCCAACTCCCTAAATCACTCCATCCAAATGAGGCAGGCATTACATACACATTATCTGCTTTTTCCATTATGCCATAGTCGATAGAAATATTTACACATTGAGGATATATACGGTCAATGGCTTCTTTCTCTTTTTTTGTATTGAAGTGTATTTTTTCGGCTTCAAATACTTCGTGAATTTCGGGCAGGTATTTTTCAAATGCTTTAATAATATTTTTTATCTGCCATACAAATATGCCGGCATTCCATAAAAAATCTCCACTTGTCATAAAGGTCTTTGCCAGTTCGTGGTCTGGTTTTTCTGTAAATGTTTTTACTTTATAAATATTCTCGCTTACTGCGTGCTGGTCAAATTGTATATAGCCATATCCTGTGTTGGGGTTAGTTGGCTTAATTCCCAGGGTTAGCAGCGCTTTTATATGTGAGGTAAAATGAAGTGCATCTGTACATACTTTTCGAAATCCTTCGTCATCAAAAATTAAATGATCTGCCGGTGCGCAAATTAAATTTGCGTTTGCATTTAATCGCAGAAGCTTATGTGAAATATAAGCAATGCAGGGCGCTGTATTTTTTCTTGAGGGTTCGTATAAAATATTTTCTTCCGGAATTTCGGTCAGTTGTTTTGTAATAATATCTTTGTATTGTTCGCTGGTAACTACAAAAATATTTTCAACGGGAATAAATTTTGCAAAGCGATCATATGTAGCTTGTATAAGTGTTCTGCCGGTATTTAAAATATCCAGAAACTGTTTAGGATAATTAGTGCGGCTTATTGGCCAAAACCTGCTTCCAATACCGCCTGCCATTATAGCTACATAGTTATTTTTACTCATGCTAGTTTATATAATTCCCTCTTTAACCAGATCGTGTAAATGAATAATTCCTATATAATTTCCTTTTAATTCAGCAATCAATTGATTGATATTATTTTTTTTCATTAGTTCCAGGGCAGTAACTGCCAGCTCTCCGGCATCTATAGTTTTTGGATGGCTGGTCATGATATCTTTTGCACACAGCTTATCAAAAGAAATTGTTTTCTCCAGCATTCTCCGTAAGTCCCCGTCTGTAATAATGCCTAAAATAGTATCGGCTTCATCAGTCACCACGGCTGCGCCCAATCTTTTTTGTGTCATTTCCACGATCACTTCTTTTATAGATGCGGTTGGTAAAACTTTGGGTTTTTCATTTTGTGCGGCCAGGTCTTCCACGCGTAAATATAATTTTTTACCAAGTGTCCCTCCCGGATGAAATTTTGCAAAATCTGCTGAATTAAATCCTTTTAATTCCATTAAACAAACTGCCAGCGCATCACCCATTACCATTTGTGCGGTAGTGCTGGTAGTAGGTGCAAGGTTATGTGGACAAGCTTCCTGTTCTACAGTTGTATTTAAAATTATATCGCAGTTTTGGGCTAAGAAAGACTGTGTATTGCCAATCATGCCAATCAATGTATTACCAAAATTTTTCACCAGCGGAGCTAATACTTTTATTTCGGGGCTGTCGCCACTTTTGCTGATCAGCAAAACAATATCATTACTCTGTATCATGCCCAGATCGCCGTGAATTGCATCTGCTGCATGCATAAAAATTGAAGGGGTTCCGGTACTATTAAGTGTGGCTACTATTTTTTGGGCTATTACAGCACTTTTGCCTATACCACTAACTATTAGTCTTCCTTTGCTTACCGCTATCTTTTCTACGGCCATTACAAAGTGGGGGTTAATAAATGCTTTTAACCCGGCCACAGCTTCCGCCTCCAGCTCAATTGTGCGGAGGGCAACAGGTATGATCATTTGGTTATTCATTAACGTGCCGCAAACCTACTTTAAATCAGCCATAATGCAAAGAACAGCAATAGCAAAAATTAATGGAAATTAATATTCTACTTGTTTCATAAAAGGAATCTTTGCTGGTTAGTTTATTTTAGTTATCTTAAGTGATTGGAAAAAAGTTAAATATTGATCTTTAAATACCAACAGGTTTGATTTTGCAGGAACATTTAATTAACTTCGCTGCCCTTAAAAAACAAAATGGATTTATGATCTACAGTGAAAGGCTAAACTATTATGGCAACAGCTAAGGCAAAAATAAAATCCAGCATTAAAACACCGGTGCTAAAACCGCTCCTGCAATTAAAAGGAAGGGTAACGCCCCGTTTCGATCAAACTGATTTGGCGGCTCAACTTCATCATCAATTTGGGTTTGACGGATTTAAAGGTCCGCAGGAAGAGATCATTCAAAGCCTTCTTAATGGCAATGACACTTTTGTTATCATGCCAACCGGAGGTGGAAAAAGTTTGTGTTACCAGTTACCCGCCATTATCAGTGATGGGGTGGCCATTATTGTTTCGCCATTAATTGCTTTAATGAAAAACCAGGTTGACCTGGTGCGGAGTTACAGCAGTAAGGATGATGTAGCACATTTTTTAAACAGCACTTTAAATAAAGGACAGCAAAAAATTGTAAAAGATGATTTAATCTCCGGTAAAACAAAGATGTTATACGTGGCCCCGGAAACAATGACCAAAGAAGAAAATATTGTTTTTTTTAAAGACCTGAAGATCTCTTTTTTTGCTGTGGATGAAGCACATTGTATTTCGGAGTGGGGGCACGACTTCAGGCCGGAATACAGAAGGCTGAGAGAAATGATGGATATGATCGATGAAACGATACCGGTTATTGCACTAACCGCTACGGCTACACCAAAAGTGCAGAGCGATATTGTTAAAAACCTGGGCTTACGTAAACCAAAGATTTTCATTTCTTCCTTTAACCGCCCTAATTTATATTATGAGATTCAACCCAAAATAAATCTTGAGCAAACCAATAAAAGCATTGTACGTTTTATTCAGCAACATAAAAATAAAAGCGGCATAATTTATACCCTCAACAGAAAAACCACAGAAGAGCTGGCTAAAATGCTAATGGCTAATGGTATAAAAGCTGTGGCCTATCATGCAGGGTTGGATAGTAAATTAAGATCTGAGAGACAAGACCAGTTTTTAAATGAAGATGTAGATGTAATAGTTGCTACCATTGCTTTTGGTATGGGTATAGATAAACCCGATGTGCGTTTTGTAATTCATTATAATATTCCTAAATCAATTGAAAATTATTACCAGGAAACGGGCCGTGGCGGAAGAGATGGCATGGAAGGGAAATGTATTCTTTATTATTCCCATAAAGATGTGGCCAAGCTTGAGCACCTGATGAGGGATAAGCCACTTAGTGAAAGAGAAGTGGGGGCACAGTTGATTAACGAAACAGTTGGTTTTGCCGAGAGTAGTGTTTGCCGGAGAAAGATCCTTTTACATTATTTTGGAGAAGAGTATGACGATAAAAAAAGTTGTGGCCATTGTGATAACTGCTTACACCCAAAAGAAAAAGTTGAATCAAAGGAGAGTGCTGTTATTGTTTTAAAAATTGTAAAAGCACTTGAAGAGCGTTTTACTGTTGAATATGTTTTATTGATCCTTGCAGGAAAAGCCACACCCCAGGTAAAAATGTACCGCCACGATGCATTAGATGTTTTTGCCAGCGGCAATGATAAAGATCTGCATTTCTGGAACAGCCTTATCCGTCAATTATTACTCGCCGGGTTAATTGCAAAAGATATTGAAGAGTATGGTTTGCTTAAGTTAACCAAAAAGGGAGAAGCGTTTTTAAAAAAACCAACTTCATTTAGTATTGTAATGAACAATTTATTTGAAGAGGCTAATGCAGATGATGATGAAGGAGAACAGGCCGCAGCTTCTTCCGCGGTAGATGAACGATTGGTAGAGCTATTGAAAGAGGTACGTAAAAAAGTAGCCAAAGAAAAAAAACTTCCTCCATTTGTAATTTTTTTAGAAAGCAGTATCGAAGATATGGCCACCATGTATCCTACAACTTTGGTTGAGTTGGAAAAAATAAGCGGGGTAAGTAAGGGTAAGGCTATGCGTTATGGTAAACCCTTTATAGATGTTATCTCGGAATATGTAGTAGAAAACGATATCATTCGCCCCGACGATTTTGTGATGAAAAGCGTAGTGAACAGGAATAACAATAAAATTTTTATCATACAGAATGTAGATAAAAAAATACCCCTTGAAACGGTTGCTAAAACCCGGGATATGCAGATCGATGAGTTATTGGAAGAAATGGAGACAATTGTAGCCAGTGGCACAAAGCTGAATCTTGATTATGCCATTAATGAAATGGTAGATGAATATGAACAGGAAGAGATCATGGATTATTTTAAAAGCTGTGAAACCTCGTCTTTACAGGTAGCCCAGGAAGAACTGGCCGACAGTAATTTTAATTGGGAGCAGTTAAAGCTGATGCGGATCAAGTTTATATCGGAGTATGGGAATTAAAAGAAAGAAAAGCTATTAGCTGATAGCAAATGCCCTGTTTTTGTGATCAGTTGTAATATTTTGGGGAGAATCTCCTATTTTTGCTGCCCGAATTCGACAATCAAGGAGGTGCGGTAGCTCAGTTGGTAGAGCAAAGGACTGAAAATCCTTGTGTCGGCGGTTCAATCCCGCCCCACACCACAACTTAAAAGCCCAAAGTTCTTGCCCCGCTTGAATTTTGGGCTTTTTTAATGTCCTTCAATAATTCCTGGTAGTCCCCGTGGTAGTCCCAGAATACTCCTAAGAATGGAGGGAAAATATTTAATATCACAGCGTTGCTACTACAACCTTTAAGGCATCTGGCTGAGTTTTTAACATAGTAAGGTTAATGCCTTTGTTATTTCTTCCTAATTTAGTCCTGCACTTTTCCACATTTCAAAAAACTACCAAACTACTGAATATACATATCTTTAAATTAAGGATAGAAAACTTCAGTAAAAATTTATGAATCAGAATTTCAATTAATATCATGAATGTAAAGGAATCATACATAAATTACTTAATATATGTTATTTCTATGAGATGTGATGTAAGCAAGGATCATATAGACAATTCTAGGACATATTTTTCAAATAATCGAAACATTGCTAATTTCAGTTTAACACTAAAAGAAATCATATTCACAATAGTCATTCAAAATGCCAATGGATCCCATTTTAAAGATCTTAATGGCAATGACTATCTTGACCTGACGATGGGTTTTGGCGTTCATTTATTTGGACACAAAGCAGTCTTTCTTGAAGAGGCGATGGAAGAGCAAATAAAGAAAGGGATAACACTTGGCCCATTGTATAAAGAGGCGGCAGAAGTAGCTCAACTCATTCATGAATTAACCGGCAATGATCGATGCGCATTTTATAACACGGGTACCGAGGCGGTGATGGTGGCGATGAGAATTGCCCGTGCAGCGACAAAAAAAAATAAAATCGTTATTTTCGAAGGAAGCTATCATGGTACACATGACTCTCTGCTTGGAATAAAAACTGACCCGGTTACAAATGTAATTATCTCTTCGGTTCCGGGTATCACACAAAATGCAGTAGATAGTACCCTTATATTAACTTACGGTGATCCAAAATCTGTTTCTTTCATTCATGATAATGCAGACCAAATTGCCGGTGTTCTTATTGAACCTGTGATGAGCCGTCATCCTGAAATTGCAAACCCTGAATTTTTAAAGCAATTGAGAGATATTTGTTCATCCTTAAATATTGCCCTGATTTTTGATGAAGTAATAACAGGTTTCAGAATTGGTAACAAAGGGGCTGCACATTATTTTGGTATAACTCCGGACATCACAATCTATGGTAAAATCCTGGGTGGCGGAATTCCAATTGGTGTAGTGGCAGGCAAAAAAAAATATTTGGATACCATTGACGGAGGAATATGGAAATTCGGTGATGAATCGGTGCCTCAAAGTACAATTACCTTTACCGCAGGAACATTTAATCATCATCCTGTGGCCATGGCCACAGCTAAAGCGACACTCTTATTTTTAAAAAAACATGGTGATACGCTGCAGGAAGAATTGAACCTTAAAACAAAAAATTTGTGCGACGAGTTAAATGTTTTTTTTCTTTCTGAAGGCTTCCCGATTATGATGGTCAGTTTTGCTTCACTGTTTCGTTTTAAATTAGCAGGCCGTCTGAAACTGCTTTTCTATTCATTACTTAAGGAAGGAATTTATATATGGGAAGGACGCAATTGTTTCCTGTCTGTTGCACATACAGATGATGATATTAAATTCCTGATCCGGAAAGTCAAAAAATGTTGCTATGAACTGGCTGCAGCAGGAATTTTGAAATGTGAAAAAATAATTCCTGAGAATAAAAGCCAACATTCTTTACAAGCTGCCATCCGGGTAGCAGGCCTTTTGGAAAAAAATAATGTTGAGTTTGTTTGCAAATATCTTTTCCTCTCCATTCCTGCTTTACAAAATTCCAGATGTACGCTCAAATTCGATTTTATTAGAGAAGACTTGGAATGCATAATCTCTCCGGCAAACGATGTTACCGGGCTTAATGTGTCTGTTTTTCAAGGAAAGAATGATACCATTATTCGGGTTTCTGCAGAAAGAAATCTATGTGATGGGTGGTCTATGATCTTATTCTTTAAAGCACTTGCCAACTGTTATTCAGCGTTTCAAAAGAATGAAATACTTCCGGAATTAAATTATCTTTCTTCAGAATCTTTAAACATATCCCAAACTGATCATGCGAATAAAACTATGGTAGCCAATACGCTTCATGGTACTATTCCAATGAAGAATATTCCCAAAAGAATGAATGGTAAACTCTTCCCTTTTTTATTAGACTCTTTTTATAGTTCCATAGAAGATATTATCAGCCTGTTTAATAATAAAACAATACTCGTTCCTGTAGCAGGACAATTACTTCAAAGGAAGCTAAAAGCGTTTGGACAATATACAGTCCACATACCAATTATTTTTCCAACAACCTATGAAGAGATGAGTATAAGTGAAAAAATGGAGTGCCTTGAAGGTCTTTTAAAAAATGGGAAACAAATTTTCAATCAGGAAGCTGATCTGATTCAATCAAATATTATTTTTAATTTAGACAATCTTGATTTTGAAATGAATTTTGCAGGTGAAAAAGTCAGTTTTTTACCCATAGATGAATCGATAACAGGTTATGATTTAGTTTGCAATGTAACCAAGCTTTCTGATTCCCTTATTGTATCTTTAAAATACAGCAAAGAATTATTTACTGAAAAAGAAATGAAAGTAATTTTACATATTTTTTTAGAACGTGTTCAGAAAAATATCTTCTATGAAAATATTTGAAGTAAATACACCGGCATCGCTTGATCAATTCTTTTTGTTGCCTTCAGATATTTATAAGAATGATAAGAACTGGGTCATTCAACTGGGAAGCGATATTGAACATGTTTTCAGTGATCGCACTAATTCAATGTTTAATAAAGGTGGTGCAAAGAGATGGATCGTTTATGACGATTGGAATATCCCTGCTGGCAGAATTGCGGCTTTCTATCATGATAAAACTGATAACAGAAAAATGGGAGGCTTCGGATTTTTTGAATGTGTTGAGAATTATAAAATTGCAGAATGCCTCTTAAACACAGCCCGTGATTGGTTAAAAGAACAGGAATGTACCATGATGGAAGGTCCAATAAATTTTGGGGATAAGGACCGATACTGGGGTTTGCTTACCGACGGATTTGAAGAACCTGGATTATACCTGGAAAATTATAATCCCCCCTATTATAAAGATTTTTTTAAACAATTTGAATTAAAGGAAAAGGATACTATCCTGACATTCAAAGTTGACCTTGAAAAAATTCCTTTCGAGAAAGGTAATAAGGTGGCTACCCGACTGGCAACAAAAGAACAAATCACTTTTAAGCCCTTTTCCTTTGAATATATAGCTCATTTTGCCCGCGATATTCATTCGGTGTACAAGAATTCGTTTGATGATAAGAGCCGCTTTGCCTACCTAAGCGAAGATGATATTACTAAATTCATCAACAACTACCGATCAGTGATCGGCGAAGAACTTATCTGGCTAGCGTACAAAAATGAAACCCCTATCGGGTTATTGGTGTTTATGAAAGACCTTAATCAATCGTTGAACTTAAGTCGCAAACAAGCCAAAACTGAAACCAATCTAAAAGGATTTGTACTTTCCGTTATTCCTGAATTTCAAAAAAAAGGAATAGAACTCGGCTTATTCAATTCACTTTGTAATGTTTTATTCAAGAAAGAGCTAAAACATATTTTATATTTTGCAGGAATAAACGCTAAAACCCTACCCATGGTATCACTTATGAACAAGATGAATGCCATTTGCTGGAAAACGCACACCACATTTAATTATAATATATAAAAAATGAATACACAAAAAAAACTGAAAGAGCTGGATCAACTGATATCGCTCAAATGGGAAGAGATACTTTCTCAACCCCAGGCATTGAATTTTGCAAACAGTCTGATGGGAAAAGACAGAAGATTGTATGCATTGTATCTGACACAGGTTTATCATTATGCTTTCCATACTGCCCGTAATCAGGCAATGGTTGCCGTTAATGGTTCGAACCGGAATATTCAATATATGCAATTCTGTCTCGAACATGCTCTGGAAGAAACAGGACATGAACTCATGGCATTGCATGATCTGAGATCAATAGGTGTTCCCATTAAGGATCCCGAACTTGATATGCCGCCCGCATTAATGCCGACTGAACTTCTAATTGCTTACCTGTACTGGGTTTCTTCTTATGGAAACCCGGTACAGCGATTGGGTTATTCTTATTGGGCTGAAAGATCATACGAGTTTATCAATTCATTTATTACCACATTGACATCTGATCTGAAATTAGAGAAGAGACAAATGACTTTCTACTACAACCATTCCGCTATTGATGATAAACATGCAAAAGATGTAGAGCAAATACTGCTTAAGGTATGTGTAACGGATGAAGACTGGAAACAAGTAAAGAAAGTAGCCCTGACAACACTTGATCTCACCAATAACATTCTGGCATCAGTATTAGGAGAGTATAGAAAATTGATTCAGGGAGAAGAATCAGACTTTCAAATTTTATATGGAATTCATGAAGTTATATAAAATTAAACGGTTGCCATAATAATTAAAGCATTTGTAACTTGGTGAGAATGATAAAATCAAAATTCTTTTTAATGCAAACATTTTTAATTATTTTATTTAATTGTTTTTTAAACTTTCATTTTACTTTTCCCTTTTCAGCAAAATCAACTTAGCAATATCGCTATGATACAAATTAAAGAAATAGGCCCCATTGATTCACTGAAATTATTTAGGCAAGTGAAACGGAATAACCTATCAGTGCTTGTTGATCTCGGAAATAAAAACACGCTCACGAGTTTAATGTTAGGAGGCAAAAAAACACTAATCCCTGCTACTACAGAATTGCTACATCAGTTTTTTAACCGGGATCAAAAGACTATGGTAAAAACACCAAGGGCTCAAGACTATACTGCAAAAGCAATGGGGCTTGGTCTTGTTTCTACCGATCAGGAAGCGTGGGTTGAAAAACGCAAGCAAGTAAGAGGGATATTCAACCCACAGCAGATTAATAGTTTAATGGATGTGGTTCAGGATTCCATTAATCATCAACTCTCACAAGTTTCTGATTCTTCTCATTTAAGTGAACTATTCTGCTCTATTTCAATTAATGTAATTGGGCATACTTTTTTTGGTGTTTTTTCAAATAGTGATGGTGAGAAAATAAGGGAGTTGGTGAACTGCTTGTTGGAATCAATTTTCAAAAGATTTGTCAGTCCTATTCCTTTTTTTGTTGATCCGTTTAACAGACATACTTCTAAGGCAAGGCGTACTATGTTTGAAATTTTGGATAAAAATATTGAAAAGGCCAGACTATGTGAAAATGATAACCTAATTAAGCATTATTACCCTATAGGGAATTGCACAGAAGATATTTCCAACCTTTTTGCTGCGGGTTATGAAACTACATCCAATACGCTAACATGGTTGTTTTATGAAATTGGAAGGCATACTGATGTAAATGAAAGGTTATCCAAAGAGTTGAATAACGTATCTGGATTTGAAAGCTATCAGGATTTACTACAACAAATTCCTTATACTATAGCCTGTGTAAGAGAAGTATTACGTCTTTATCCTCCTGGGTGGATAATGTCGAGAACAACTATAGAACGATTTTCAATTGAAGATATCGAAGTACCTGTAAATACCGATATAATATTATCGCCTTATCTTTTTCATCGACTGGATAAATACTGGACTGCCCCGAATCAATTTGATCCTACAAGATTTTTGGGTACTGAAATACCTCTTTCCGAAGCGCTTTTTTATTTCCCATTTGGTATAGGTCCGAGGTCATGTATTGGAGATAAACTGGCGTTAATGGAAATATATTTAGTTTTATTAGCCTTCTTTCAGAATTATAACTTTACTATCGACTCAAAAAAAGTAGTCCCCAAAGCTCATTTCACTCTTAGACCTTCAGAAATAATTTTAATCAACTTAAATAAAAAAATCTTTTGAACACCAATGAAAAAATAAAATCACCAATTGATTTGTTTGCCGCTGAACTCAAAAAAAGCGTTGCTGATTATGTCCTAAAGAATGGACATTATGCCGGGTGGTTATTCTGGATGAAAGCAATCAGCCTCTTGCTTATCTGGTGCTTCCTTTATGTATATATTGTTTTTTATTCAGGTTCAGTTGTATCTGCTTTTCTCATATCCCTTGCCTGGGGGCTTTGTTCTTTGCTTATTATCTTTAATATAGGGCATGATGCCGTTCATGGGGTTATTTCAAAATCTAAAACAATTAATAACATACTTAAATATTCATTTAATCTGGTGGGAGGAAATGCTTACTCATGGAAATTAAAACACAACATAGCCCATCATGTTCATACTAATATTGAAGGGTTGGATTTTGACACTGACATGGGGCCTTTAATGCGATTATCACCCGAAACCCCATATAAAAAACAGTATCGGTGGCAGCACATTACCTTTTTAGTCATTTACCCAATGTTATCCCTGCTGATTATTTTTGTGGCAGATTATAAAATTTTTAACCAGGTAAAAAAAGCAAAATTGGTAAATCGTCACCCTTTCAGGGAATGGGTGATTCTGCTATTTAGTAAACTCTGGTATTTGAATCTTGTATTTATAATTCCTCTTTTCCTTTCTCCTTATTCATTTCTTCAAATACTCACAACTTTTATTTCACTCCACCTGATCAACGGAATTGTTATCGCCTGCGTGTTTATGCCTTCTCATTATTTCCCGGGATCAAGTTATTACACACAAAAGACAAAAGGCTATAATTGGTTTGAACATCAATTAAGCACCACCATGGATCTATCACCCGGCAATAAACTCATCAGTTTTCTTTTGGGAAGTCTTAATTTAAATGTTGCACACCATCTATTTCCGAAATTGTGCCATACCCATTATTACGATCTGACAAAAATTATAAAAAAAACAGTCAAAGATCATGGCGGCATTTACCATGAACGAGCTTATCTCAAAGGGATCATTGAACATGTCAGCTATCTGAAATATTTAAATTCTGATCATGCTTAAGTTCGCACACATCATACCATTTTACCCTTTGTTTCAAATGATAAGAGTGCAGGCCAAGTACGGGATCCTCTCGAATAAAAAATGGCAACTTATACTGATCTGGCTAATTAAATTAACAGTAATAGAACCTTTCAGAATGGTAGAGGCAATTGTGATGTTATTGTTACCTAAAAAAAAAGTAAACCCCATTTTTATTTTAGGCTATTACAGAAGTGGAACTACTTATCTGCAGGAACTCCTTGCTTCAGATAAGAACCATCGAACCTTAACCTTATTTCAATCCGTATTGCCAGAAGTATCACTATGCTTTGGGTGGTTATTTGTTCCGATTCTTTCTTTCATTACAATGACATTCAGGATAAAAAACCCTTATCATAACATTGATTTCAGTTGGATCTTTCCCGGTGAAGAAGACGTGGCTATCAATGCCATGATGGCCGTGCACGACTATAATAAAATATACCAGTATCCGTCGAAACATGAAATAATTACAGACCATTACCTGAATTTTAAAAATCCCGAAGATTCAAAAAAGTGGATGGCTAATTACAGATACTTATTAAAAAAACTGGCTTATTGCTATGGTGATAAAAAATTAGTATTAAAGTCTCCTCCAAATACCGGCAGAATTGATCTGCTCAAAAATAATTTTCCTGATGCAAAATTTATCTTTATTCACCGGGATCCTTTTGTGAGTATTTCTTCTGCTAGGAGATTATGGAAATTAAATCTTGCTTTTTCATTTGAGGCTTATTCAGAGGCACAAGTTGAAAATATATTGATCAAACAGTATGAATGTATTTATGAATTATTCAAAAATCAGAACGGGTTTAAAGAATGCACCACGGTTACATTTGAAGAACTTGTTCATGATGCTTCAAAAACAATGGAATTTATTTATACTAATTTGAAACTTGAGGGATGGAATACCGCAAAGCCTATGATCGATTCTGTTTGCGAAAAAAGGAAGCAAAATCCGAATTTGAAGCAAGTTCAAGCAATCCCTCTATTTTTACAACAAGCTGGCATGATTAAAACAATTAGGAGAGAACTTGGGTATTGCTAATTAACTTTATTAATCAAATAAATAGAAACAGTAGCGTCTCGTTTAAACTAAAAGATTTTCAATTGGTTATATAAAAGTTCTTTGAAATTCTTGATTGTTTTTCTTTTGAAGTAGTTGATTTACGGGAGTTTTATCCAAAAGTGATGTTCCCAAAATCTGTAGAATTTCATAAGTTGAATAAGCTGAATTGAGTTTTTGTTTTATAATAGCTATTAGGGTCAAATCGTCACCGACCTAAAATCGCTTCAAATCCAGCACAATCAAGAATTTCAAAGAACTATATTTATTCTAAAGGAAACGATACTGAAATAGAAATACTAATTAAAATTCAAATTTTAAATAATGATCATCTTGAATAAGATACTATTGATGAAGTCCATTATCTACAGATTGTATTCAACCGTCATTACATTTGCTATTTCGTTTTTGTTAACAGGCCATTTGGTCATAGCAATTTCTATTGCTTTTTTAGACATGATAATAAAAATAATCACGTATTACCTTTTTGACGAAATATGGCATAAAATAACTGGGTTTAAAGCAAAACCAGGAGTAATATGGCTTACGGGATTAAGTGCTTCAGGAAAAACAACTATTGCCAAACTATTAATGCAGCAATTTAAAAGAAGATCTGTTGTGCCCGTCATGTTAGATGGTGACGAGATAAGACATGCTATAAAGCAAAATGGCTTTGATGAAGATTCAAGAAAAAAACACAATTTGAATGTTGGATTTATTTCAGCGTTGTTCGAAAAGCAAGATAGCATTGTAATTGTCTCATTGATTTCTCCATACGATGATATTCGAAATGAAGTAAGAGCAATGTGCAAAAATTTTATTGAAGTATATGTCTCCACGAAACTGGAAGTATGTATCCAGCGAGATCCCAAAGGCCTTTATAAAAAAGCAATGACAGGTGAGATAAAGGACTTTACGGGTATTTCGGCTCCGTATTTTCCACCTACTTCACCAGAAATCATCATCGACACTTCAACAATGTCTGCACATGAATGTTCAATAAAAATCTTTAATTATTATAAAAAATGAAATACAATTTATTTATTGGTCGTTATCAGAGTCCGCATAAAGGACATATGTTTATCTTTAATACCTTTCTACAAGAAGATAAACCTATTCTAATTGCAATTAGAGACATTAAGCCGGATAGACATAATCCACTTAATTCATCCGACGTAAAAGAACTTTGGGAAACAGTTTATTCTAATAACCCACTTGTAAAAGTAATCATCATTCCAGATATTGAATCTGTGAATTATGGAAGGGGTGTAGGTTATCATGTAAATGAAATAGAAGTTGTATCAGAAATTGCAACTATTTCAGCCTCTGACATCAGGAATCAGATAATGGCAGGTATAACGGATTGGAAAGATAATGTGGATGAAAGTATTCATGATTTATTAGCTTCAAAAATTCTGGGAAACTAAAATAAACATGAGAAGGATATTATTTTTAAATTAAAGCATTGAAATGCATTATTTTTAATTCGGAGCGCTTATTAATATATGTGGGGGAT
>JAYVUE010000303.1:0-3989 GCA_043788195.1 Chitinophagaceae bacterium | reverse complement strand
CTTTGAAAAACTGATGACAGGGTTAAGGAAAGAGAAAGCTGATTTACTGGATACAATGAAACTTTGCAAGCCATCCATTTCGAACCTGAAAGAATACTTATCGGCTGCGCTTACATTTTCTACCAAACTGCCGATTGCATGGGCTTCCAGCGAAGCAAAGGCCAAAGAAAACTTTCAAAAACTACTTTTTCCTGAGGGTGTTTAATATAATAAGCAAACAGGCACATTTCGAACTACTAAAATAAATCTTGTATTTGAGGGAATTGCAGCAGTGAAGGACATTTCAGAGGGAAATAAAAACAAGCAAGGTGAAGTAAACTCCACCTTGTCTATGTTAGTCGGGATGATCCCGCATCGGGCGGGACGACCCCACGCCCCCCAGACGTGTGCCCCGCCAGAGGCGGGGCTACATCCCTTTGATAAGATTGATAAAAGCGTTCCCTCCTTTCCAGCTTTTTATTTCCTTTTCCCTTACCAGTGCCAGCTGTCTGTTTTCAAATTTTTCGATCAGAATAATTTTGAATGGTGTTCTGTATTTTGTTGAACGCTGTTTTCCTGTATTGTGAAAGATCAATCTTTGAGCAACATCATGTGTTTCACCAACATAGTAATTTTGATCCTTTAAACTTTGCAATATGTAAACATAATGGGACATAAAAAAAATCTCTACAAATGTAGAGATTAAAACAGTCGGGATGACTGGATTCGAACCAGCGACCCCACGCCCCCCAGACGTGTGCGCTACCGGGCTGCGCTACATCCCGAAAAAAATTTACTATCCCAGACCTGTGTCCCGCCATCGGCGGGACAATATCCCCGAAAAAATTATTTAAATATAAGGTTGGCAAAAGTACTTGAAATTTTCAATTATAAAAAGAGCAACTTATCTTATCTTAGCGCAACTTTTACGCATGAAGGTTTTAATAAAACAGGCCCGCATCATTTGCAACTCCTCTCCTTTTAACGGACAATTTAAAGATATTTTAATAACAGATGGTATTATAAGCGGTATTGCCAAAGATATCAACGAAGAAGCAGATCATATTATCGAACAACAAGGATTATATGTAAGCATTGGATGGTTAGATGTTTTTGCCGATTTTGGTGATCCGGGATTTGAATTCAAAGAAACAATTATAACCGGGTCTGCGGCTGCTGCTGCCGGTGGTTTTACGGATGTGATGTTGATACCTAACAGCAACCCGGTAGTTGATAATAAATCACAGGTAGAGTATATCATTCAGAAGGCCAAAGACCTGGCCGTTACTATTCATCCTATTGGAGCTGTAACAAAAAATGCTGAAGGAAAAGAACTAAGTGAAATGTATGATATGTATCGCACGGGGGCTATTGCTTTTGGCGACGGTATTAATACAATTCAACATGCAGGCTTATTAGTTAAAGCCCTCCAATATGTAAAAAGCATTGATAGTACCATCATTCAAATTCCTGATGATAACAGTATTGGCACTAATGGGCTTATGAACGAAGGGATCATTTCCACTCAATTAGGCATTCCAGGTAAACCCGCTCTTGCTGAAGAACTGATGGTAGCCCGTGATATTAAATTGGTAAGGTATACAGATAGTAAAATTCATTTTACAGGTGTATCAACAGAAAAAAGTCTGGAATATATCAAAAGAGCAAAAGAGGCCGGTTTAAAAATAACCTATTCTGTTACTCCATATCATTGCTGCTTTTGCGATGAGGACCTTATTACCTACGATACCAACCTAAAAGTAAATCCTCCACTGCGCAGCCGGTCAGACATGATGGCTATACGAAAAGCATTGCTGGAAGGTTCAGTAGATTGTATTGCTTCTCATCACCTGCCCCAAAACTGGGATAGCAAGACCTGTGAATTTGAATATGCCAAAAATGGTATGACAGGACTTGAAACAATGTTTGCAGTTATGATCAGCATTGGTTGTACTGTAGCTGATTTTGTAGAAATGCAAACAATTGCTGCAAGGAATATTTTTAGTATCCCTGTTCCCGAAATAAAAGAAGGGGCTGCGGCTTCATTAAGTTTATTTTGTCCTGATGCGGAATTTGTTTATGAAGAGAAAAATATACAGTCAAAATCAAAGAACTCTCCGTTTACCAGTAAAAAATTTAAAGGAAAGGTTTTCGGAATAATTAATAAGAACAGGATACAATTGAATAATTAATTTATGTTGAAAAATCTAACTGCTACTAAAAAGGGATTGATAACAGGTTTGCTAATGATTGGTCTGGCTTTACTTTTTTATTACAGTAAACAACCATTTGACAGCCCATTTCAATACGTTATTTACGTTGCTTATACATTTGGTGTTGTATGGACATTGTTTGATTTTGCCAGGAACGGGACTCATTCTAATAAATTCGGCGAGTTTTTTTTGCAGGGATTTAAATGTTTTGTAGTTGTAACATTACTGATGGTACTTTATACGTTGGCATTTAATAAAATGCACCCCGAATTTAAAGATCAGATGGCAGATGCATACAAAAAAGAATTGATCAGTATTGGAAACAAAACACCTTTCGAAATTGAAGCCACTGTAAAGCAGGCCAAAGATTATTATCTTGTAATGCTGGTTTCAGGGGCTATTTTTGTTTATCTTATCATCGGTGTTGTAGTTACACTTGTTACAACCTTAATGTTACGAAGCAGAAAATAATAATTATGGACCTGTCAATTGTCATACCACTTTTTAATGAAGATGAATCATTGCCCGAACTGGCTGCATGGATAGAAAAGGTAGTTTCAGAAAATGGACTCTCCTATGAGGTTATTATGATTGACGATGGCAGTACTGATAATTCCTGGAAAGTAATTGAACAATTACGTGAAGGCAATTCAAATATCAAAGGCATAAAATTTCAACGCAACTATGGTAAAAGTGCAGCTTTAAATGAAGGCTTTAAAGCTGCAAATGGCGATGTGGTAATTACAATGGATGCAGATATGCAGGATAGTCCGGAAGAGATACCGGGCCTTAGAAAAATGATCATTGAAGGTGGTTTTGATTTAGTCAGTGGCTGGAAAAAGAAACGGTATGACAATACTATTTCTAAAAATATTCCCTCCAAATTATTTAATGCTGCAGCCAGGCGTAGTTCAAAAATTAAATTGCATGATTTCAACTGCGGATTAAAAGCATATAAAAATAAAGTTGTAAAAAGTATTGAAGTATATGGCGAAATGCACCGCTATATTCCTATCCTTGCAAAATGGGCGGGCTTTGTCAAAATTGGTGAAAAAGTAGTAGAACACCAGCGTCGCAAATACGGAGTTACTAAATTTGGCTGGGAACGTTTCATCAATGGGTTCCTTGACCTTTTTTCAATCATGTTTGTAGGCAAATTCGGTAAAAGGCCCATGCATTTTTTTGGTTTGTGGGGAACACTTTCTTTTTTTGCGGGCCTTGGAATTTTCACTTATCTCACTATTTCAAAATTCTTTTTTGATAAAACAGGGATGACACAAAGGCCGTTGTTTTTCTTTGCAATTTTGGCGATGATTATTGGAACTCAATTATTTTTAGCCGGATTTATCGGGGAATTGATCTCGAGAAATTCAACTGAAAGAAATAATTATTTGATTGAAGCGAAAGCAGGTTTATAAGATAAACAAAGAAAGAGTGATAAGGAGAATAAAAAAGAGCCTTATTTGCATGGTGAATCCCTTCTTTTACATTTAATTTTTCACACTTTGTTCTCTTAGCCTAAAAGATAAATATCATTTAAAACCATTCCATATTGTCATCTTCCTTATTTCATAAAGTTGTCATCATTGGCCCGGCGCATCCCTTACGTGGTGGCGGTATCACTACTTTTAATGAAAGATTAGCCATGCAGTTCATCCAGGAAGGTTTTGACTCAAGTATTTTTTCATTCTCATTGCAGTACCCTTCTTTTTTATTTCCCGGAAAATCACAATATTCTGATGAACCTGCACCAACAGG
Organism: Chitinophagaceae bacterium; assembly: GCA_043788195.1. GTDB lineage: Bacteria > Bacteroidota > Bacteroidia > Chitinophagales > Chitinophagaceae > Ferruginibacter. The sequence goes on along the minus strand of JAYVUE010000303.1, from coordinate 39 downwards.
AATTACTATTCATACACGGATCAATTCTATTAATCCGTT
>JAYVUE010000302.1:0-2158 GCA_043788195.1 Chitinophagaceae bacterium | reverse complement strand
ATCCATTTCGCTCAGCATGGCCGTATTTTTCGGAACAGGTATAATAATCCATTCCACCGGGTAATAATGACCAATACGTTTGGTAAACAATTCCACGCCATCTTTTATATAAGGCTCATGTGCTTTGCCAATAGACCAAAACTGTAATTTCATGTAGTGAGTGGTGAATGGAGCGTTGCTATTAATTAATTTTGTTTGTATTTTTTGGATTGGTAACAGGGGCGGTAGATTCCCGGATGATCATTTCTGTTTGTAATACCCGTGTTTCAAAATCAATTACCGGTCTTTTACTTTCAATCATGCTGATGAGTAATTCTGTTGCTACCTGGCCAATTTCAAAAGCCGGTTGCCGAACCACAGAAAGTGGAGGATGAAACAGTTCGGCTAAATTTGAATTGGTAAATCCAATTACTGCCACATCATCAGGTATCTTTTTTTTCAGTTTCTGTAATGCCTGTATGCAGGTGGTGGTAATACGGTCACCTGCAGTAAACAGGGCATCAGCTTTTTGTTTCAATTTAAATATTTTATTTAAAGCCTCTTCCACCTCTTCATATATCATGCCTCCATTATAGCAATAGTGCACCAGTTTTTCGTCAAACTCAATATTGTTTTTGCGTAAGGCTTCTTTATAGCCCTCTAATCTTTCTATAGAAATAGATAAATATGGAGCGCTGGTAATATGCCCGATCCTTTTAAAGCCATTATTAATCAGGTGCTCCGTTGCATCATAGGCTCCCTTAAAATTATCTGCGATTACTTTATGGGTATTGATCTCACTGGTTACCCTGTCGAAAAAAACAATGGGCAAACCTTTTTCGTACAAGCTTTTAAAATGCGAATAATCTTTTGTGCCGCTTGAAACAGACACTAATAAACCATCAACTGATCTTGATGCCAAATGGTCTACAATTACCGTTTCTCTTTCAAATGATTCATGGCTTTGCGAAATGATAACATGATAACCACGATTGTAAGCAATAGATTCAATTCCATTAATGGCCTGCGAAAAAAAAGTATTGGCAATTTCGCACACAATAATGCCCAATGAATGGTTACGTCTTTCCTTTAAACTTAGCGCAATGGGATTGGGGCGGTAGTTTATTTTTTCGGCATATTCCAATACCAGCTTTTTTGTTTCAGAGCTGATCTCGTAACTGCCCCTCAAAGCCCTTGATACGGTGGAAGTGGACAAACCTAAGGCTTTGCCGATATCTTTTATTGTTACTGGTTCAAATTTCATTGTTCAATATTGCTGACTGCAAAAAACCGTTTTTTCTTGAAGTTACAGCATTTTCAGATTATAAAATAATGTGGCATCGATATCGGGAACGTTTGCGTAAAAATAGTACTCTGTTCAAATTTTACCAGCAAAAAAAAGTCATAACATTGGGTATTGATTGTTACAGCATTTTACTTAATTATCACTCCATATTGAGATGAATGCTGTTTTATTTTGAAACTTAAATACTGCTATATGAATAAGTTGTTATTTCTCTTCACAATTATTTTTGTGATTCCCATTTCCCTATTGGCTCAAAACAAAACAATTAAGGGTAAAGTGTCTGATGAAACCGGTGCACCCATTACCGGCGTGAATGTAATTGTAAAGTCAACCAAAAAAGGTACTCAAACTGATAAGGATGGAGCATTTTCCATCCAGGTTCCTGCTACAGGAACTGTTGAACTTATGATTTCTTCTGTTGGGTATGCTGCCAAAACTGTTACTGTAACAGGTAGCGAAGCAATTACTGTTACACTTAAAAGGGAAGCTATTACACAGGAAGACGTGGTGGTTATCGGATATCAAACAGTAAGGCGTAAAGACCTGCTGGCATCTGTTTCTTCAATTGGGGCAAAAGACCTGAAAGACATTCCGCTTAATTCTGCTGCCGAGGCACTAAACGGCAGGCTGGCGGGTGTTACCGCTACTACTGCAGAAGGTTCTCCGGATGCAGCCATAAGAATTAGAATCAGAGGTGGTATCTCCATTACTCAGGATAACTCGCCTTTATACATAGTTGATGGGGTACAAATGGAAAATGCATTGAATACGCTATCACCGCAGGATATTCAAAGTATAGATGTATTGAAAGATGCAGCTGCCACAGCTATTTATGGGGCCAGGGGTGGTAATGGTGTAATTGTAATTACCACA
>JAYVUE010000301.1:0-10895 GCA_043788195.1 Chitinophagaceae bacterium | reverse complement strand
CCCTGGCAGCCTTAACCTTTAATTTAAAATTTACATAAAGATCGAGGTATTCTCTCAGCGATTTTTCTTTATCAGTAACCTGCGTTTTATTTTTATTGTAAGCCCTTAAGAACTCTTCTTTATCAACAGCGGTATTTCCAAAAGTAAAAAGGGTTTGCGAAAAGACCAATGTAGAGCAAAACGCAAGAATAATTAATAAACAAATCTTTTTCATCAATAATAAAATTTTTAGTTGGATGGTTTACTTTTCCATTTTACTTCCAGCAGTTCATTTAATTGTTCCCAGGTTAATTTTTTACCTATAATGCGTTTGTCTTTATCCAATAAATATAAGGTCGGCGTAATAGTAATATCATATAACTGCCGGAAATTTGGTTTCTGTGCTTTATTATCAGCAACTTCCATTTCGGGAGTTTGGTAAACGTGTATCCAATCTGTCAATTTGTTGGCAATTGTATAATTTACCCATTCTGTTTTTTTAAATGACTTATCATCCGGGGTTAACACAGCATAGATCTTTACGCCATGATTTTTCCAGCTGGCCTGGTAAATAGAATCCAGTCTTGGTAATTCAACTTTACAATGTCCGCAATTGGGATCCCAAAAGCACATCACCGTATAATCTGCGGAAACACTATACAATGATGAGGTTTTACCGGTGCTGTCAACCATTTCCAGGTCGGCCCCCTTTTCTCCGATCAGGTTTGACATTACCATATAAGCCCTGCGGCTAATTGCTGCCATTTGTTTTTCGTTAAGCCATTTGCTTATACCCTTGCTGTGGTATTTTTCAAAAAGATGAACAAAAACAGCATCCTGCCCCATGTATTTTGGATTTAAATATTCATCGGTAAGCCAATTCAGTAAATATTTAAACATCTCAGGGGATGATCTTGCCAATAATAATTTATAATCTGCATCTTTAATAATACTTTCCGGATCCTTTGGGATCACTTCACGATAGTACCGTTCAAGTTTTTTAATAAAAAAAGGTGTACGGATGATGCGGTCATCCATAAAATTTATTCCATCCCAATAGTGATCTTTATAATAATTATAATTAGCAACAGAGTCATTATGAGTAATTGGAATGGTTGTAGGGATCTTCGGGTCTTTCATGGCCTGTAATAAAGCTGCCAGCATTGAGGAGGGTTGATTTTTTATTATCGTTTCCCTGTAATCATTCAATTGTTTGTTGTATAAATTATAATTCTTTTCATGAAGAGCCGAATCTGCTCTTGTTACAGAAATCATATATGCATTTCGTTCCAACTGTAGTAGTTTACCTTTGACTGCTACAAATTTCTGGTATTGTTCATAAAAAACATTTTCGGGGGATCCCGTTATAATTGTTTTATTAACAAGGTCGCTGGTATCCGTTACAATCGTTATTAATTGTTGTTTATCTATCAGAAATTCGATCCTTGATTGTTTTCCGGGTAAAACGATAACATAAATACCTCCGGGTAATTTCTCAGCACCTTTAAAAATGGCTGTTCCGGTATTATTAACTGCGGCAGAATCTGCTATATTAAGATTGCTGCCCATCCAATAGGTTAAATAAGCGATACCGCTGTTAAATTGCCTGGCTTTAAGTGTAACCTGGTAACCTTGTGCAAAACCCGAACCACCGGTAAGGGATGCAAAAAAGAAAAAAAAGTACTTTTTCATCATAGTTTTAGGAGCACAAATGTATTTAAATTCATTGATTTATGTGCAATCATTCACCGGCAGGTAGTTTAACAATTACAATTCATTAACAAAATGATATTGATGATTTATAAGGTATTTTTGCAGCTGTGAGAAAAAAAAATAAAAGAGTGATACTGGAGGATGTGCTTATAAGCGATTATGCGGCTGAGGGAAAGGCCCTTGCAAAAATAGAAGGAAAGGTTATTTTTATTTCGGGTGCTGTACCCGGTGATGTTGTTGATATATTAATAACAAAGAATAAAAAAGACTGGGCAGAAGGAAGAGTGGTGCAAATAAAAACTTATTCACTTCAAAGAACAGAATCCTTTTGTCGTCATTTTGGTACTTGTGGTGGTTGTAAATGGCAAATGTTGCCCTATCCCCAACAATTAGCCTATAAAGAACAGGAGGCACTACAAAATCTGAAACGTATTGGTAAGGTTGAGTTACCTCCCATAATGCCGATCATTGGCGGGGAGGATACCGTGCGTTATCGCAATAAGCTGGAATTTACATTTAGTAATAAAAGATACCTGTTGCCGGAAGAGATGGCAGCCCAAAACCCCGAAGAAGAAGCCCCCTCAGCCCCCGAAGGGGGAACTTTGCACTCTGCAAATTTGAATGACTCTTCTGAATTTACAGAGTCTTCTAAAGCCCCTCCTTTGGAGGGGTTTGGGGAGGCTCTAGGGGCCTTAGGTTTTCATGTACCCCGCATTTTCGACAAGGTGATCGACATACAGGAATGTTACCTGATGGATGATGTAAATAATATAATCCGTAATACCATCCGATCATTTGCACTTGAAAATAATTTTTCGTTTTACGATATCAGGCAACATACCGGCTGGTTACGGAATATAATTATTCGTTTTTGTACAACAGGAGAACTGTTGGTTAATATTTGTTTGAATTACGATGAAGAAACCGACAGGAAAAAACTGTTTGATCATTTATTGAAAAAACTGCCGTCGATCACAACACTTGTTTATACCATTAATCCTAAGTGGAATGACAGCATTTACGACCTGCAACCAATTGTATATTATGGAAAAGGATTTGTAATTGAAAAACTGGGCAATTTTGAATTTAAGATATCGCCGAAATCCTTTTTTCAGACTAACACAAAACAAGCCGAAAAATTATATTTGGTGGCATTGGATTTTGCCGGGCTTACAGGAAAAGAAGTAGTTTATGATCTGTATTGCGGAACCGGCAGCATCGGAATTTTTGTAAGTAAACACGCCAAAAAAATCATTGGTGTAGAAGTTATTGAAGAGGCTATCGCAGACGCAAAAGAAAATGCGACATTAAATAATATCAGCCATGCCCAATTTATTGCAGGCGATGTAATTAAGATCTGTAATGATGATTTTTTTGCTGAACATGGCCGGCCTGATGTGATTATTACCGATCCGCCACGTGCAGGCATGCACGAAAAATTAGTGAACAAATTGCTTGACATTGCTGCGCCTAAAATTGTTTATGTAAGTTGTAATACCGCCACACAAGCAAGGGATATTGGCTTGCTGAGTGAAAAATATTCGATTGAAAAAATACAACCTGTAGACATGTTTCCGCATACGCACCATATTGAATGTGTAGTATTGCTGAAACTTAAATAAATATTATCAATTAACTTTGTTGCATGTCATATAATAGCCCCGGGAACCGTTTTCAGCGAGTAACACCAATTGTTTTAAATCTCATTATCATTAACGGATTGGTTTTTATTGCACAAATGTTTCTGGATAAATCGATCGACCTAACTGATACCCTGGCACTTTATCCTTATGATAGTGGTCAATTTAAACCATACCAGCTGGTTACACATATGTTTGCCCACGCCGGTTTTATGCATATACTTTTTAACATGTATGGATTGTGGATGTTTGGCACTGTGCTGGAAAGGTCATGGGGCCCCAAGCGGTTTTTGATATTTTACCTTGTTTGCGGCCTGGCCGCAGGTATAGCACAATCCTTACTGGTACACAATGCTGCAGCAATCGGTGCTTCGGGTGCAGTAATGGGTTTACTGGGGGCTTTTGGTTATTTATTTCCTAACACACAATTTTTTATTATACCATTTCCCTTTCCAATAAAAGCAAAGTATATGGTGGCGATAATTGCAGCAATTGATATTTTTGGTGGATTTCATCCGGGAGGTGCAGATAATATTGCCCACTTTGCTCACTTGGGTGGATTGGTAATGGGCCTGGTATTGGTTATCATCTGGAATAAGACCAATAAAAAAACTTTCTATTAATACTAACATTTTTTGCCGCTTGTATTTGTAATTTTATACCAATAAATTTATTGTTATCATGGGAGAGTCGGACCGGTATATAGAATACAGAAATAAATATAATTCCGGAGGAATTAATTTTAATATTAACAGCCCCGTAGTGTTTCTTGTTATTATCAATTTTTCTGTTTTTTTATTTGTAAAATTTTTTTCCTTTGGTAAAATAACAGGCGACACATCGTTGGTTCCGTTTTTTTTTGAAAAACTCAATGCTTTTTTAATTGGCAATTCGTTTAAACAGGTACTAACACAACCCTGGAGCCTGTTAACGTATAGTTTTTTTCATTTTGAATTTTTAACCATTGTAAGCAATATGCTTTGGCTTGTAGGTTTTGGAAGTATTTTGCAAAACATTACAGGTAACAGAAATACCATTCCTGTTTATTTGTATGGGGCAGTTGCCGGAGCGCTTGCTTTTACAGCAACACAAACTATATTAACATCATCAGCTAATCAGCCATTATTTTATTTGTATGGTGCCAATGCTGCAGTTATTGCAATTGCAACAGCTGCCACTGTTATAGCTCCGGGGTTCAGGATATTTAGTCATATTAAAGGCGGGGCCCCCATCTGGATACTAACAGTAATTTTTCTGCTGGTCGATTTTTCCGGAATTGCTACAGCCCAAACAGCCTATGGAATTTCGCATTTAGGCGGAGCTGTTGCCGGCTTTTTATTTGCTATGTTTTTCCGCCGCGGAATGGATGGTAGTGCATGGTTAAATAATTTATATAACTGGTTTATTAACCTGTTTAATCCGGATAAAAAAAAGAAAAAATATTCTGTTAAAGAAAAAGTATTTTATAATACAGGCAACAGGAGTCCGTTTAATAAAACAGCCAATGTTACGCAACAACGTATCGATGAAATTTTAGATAAGATCAATCAAAAGGGTTACCAGTATCTTACAGATGATGAAAAGAGTATTTTAAAAAGAGCTGCAGAAGAGGAGATATAAAGCATTTGCCGGATGACCTGTTTTATTTGTCGACTATGCCGGTGGCCTGCAAAAAACAAACCACGGCATTAAACATATCTTTATACTATGCCAAAAAATCTTTTACGAACCATAACAAAGAAGATTTTTATTATTGCCAATATCGGTTTGTCAATTCTTTTTTTACTGGGTTGCTATGCAGGAATTTTTAATCCAACCTATTGGTGGTTCACAGGATTTTTTACATTAGCAGCCTTTTATTTACTGGTATTGCTGTTGCTGTTTATTTTATTTTGGCTATTTGTAAGACCACGCTGGGCCTTAATTTCAATAATAACAATCGCATTGGCCTATAAACCGATCACTAATATTATACCACTGCGGTTTTCCACTTCTTTCAATTTGCAAAAAAACAATTCCCTTCGTGTAATGAGTTGGAACGTTGAGCATTTTGATATACTGGAACACAAAACTCACCCTGAGAAAAAACAGCAAATGCTGGACCTTATCAATGAGTACCAACCGGATATTGCCTGCTTTCAGGAAATGGTAGGCGGGGATAAAAATCCACAGGCTATTAATTATTTGCCTGATTTTATACAACGGTTACATTTTGCCGATTACTTTTATTCGTATAATGTAAAACTGGATTTTGATGGGAACCATCATTTTGGGATCATCACTTTTTCAAAATTCCCCATTATCAATAAACAAACTATTAGTTTTTATCCCAATGATTATAATTCCATTTTTCAATATGTGGATATTATAAAAGGCGGAGATACAATAAGAGTATTTAATATTCACCTACAATCATTAAAGTTCAGTGCTAATAACCTTAAATATATCGATCATCCGGAGTTTGAGGATTCAGCGGCAATAGCACAAAGCAAAAACATCATTGGCAAGTTTAAGGTTGGATTTTTAAAAAGAATGGTGCAGGCCGAAAGGATAAAAGAAGAGCTGAACAAAAGCCCTTACCCGGTTATCATTTGCGGTGATTTTAATGATGTACCTAACAGCTATGCCTATAAAACAATTGGCAGTGGTTTAAAAAATGCTTTTGTTGAAAAGGGGGTTGGCTTTGGTAGAACTTTTACCGGCATTTCGCCCACCTTAAGGATCGATAATATTTTTACAGATGATAAATTTAGCATTGAGCAGTTTACCGGAATTAAAAAGAAACTGAGTGATCATTTTCCTATAATAGCTGATGTTGAAACCAATAAAAAGTAATATCTTTAACCTGTATCTATGAACATATTTTCTACATATCAACTTTTCTGTTGCCCTTGCGGCATAGCTTAATATCTTTGTAAAAATTTTATTGGAGTTTTCATTTGTTGCCAATTGCTGAAAAGGCACAAGAGGGCGACGCAAGAATGTTTAATTGAATTACAAAAGCCGGTAAACAAAAAATAATACAATGGCATTAAAAATATACAATACAATAACAAGAACTAAAACTGAATTTAAACCGATAACTCCAGATCACGTAGGCCTGTATGTATGCGGGCCTACCGTTTACAGCGATGTACACCTGGGTAATTGCCGTACATTTATTTCTTTTGATATTATTTACCGCTACTTAAAATACCTTGGTTATAAAGTAAGGTATGTACGCAATATTACAGATGCAGGCCACCTGGAAGGAGATCGTGATGAAGGTGATGATAAGTTTAGTAAAATAGCCAGATTTCAACAGGTAGAGCCCATGGAAATAGTTCAAAAATATACACTGGGCTTCAGGCATGTAATGCAATTGCTTAATAATTTACCGCCTTCAATTGAGCCAACTGCCACCGGGCATATTGCCGAGCAAATTGAAATGACCCAACAGATCATGGCTAACGGCTATGCCTATGAGACAGAAGGCACTGTTTATTTTGATGTAGAAAAATATAATAAGGAACAACCCTATGGCATACTCACCAACAGAAAATTAGAAGACCTGTTGGAGGGAACCCGGGACTTGGACGGACAGGATGAAAAGCATGGCCGGCTTGATTTTGCTTTATGGATAAAGGCAAAACCGGAGCACCTGATGAAATGGCCAAGCCCCTGGGGAATGGGTTTTCCGGGATGGCATATTGAATGCTCGGCGATGAGTGAAAAATACCTGGGTAAACAATTTGATATTCACGGTGGCGGAATGGACCTTGCCGCCACTCACCATACCAATGAAATTGCACAAAGCCAGGCCTGCTATCATATCAACCCGGCTAAATACTGGATGCATACCAATATGCTAACGGTAAACGGCACACGAATGAGTAAATCGTTAGGCAATGGTTTTTTGCCGGAAGAATTATTTACCGGCGATCATCCATTATTGGAAAAAGCTTACCCCCCGATGGTAGTAAGGTTTTTTATGTTGCAAACGCATTACAGGAGTACACTTGATTTCAGTAATGAAGCATTACAGGCATCTGAAAAAGGATTTAAAAAACTTTGGGATGCGTATGAAGTGTTGGGGAAATTGGCAATCCGCAGGGCCCTATTGGTGGGCAATCCGCAGGACCCTGAACTTGATGTAAAAGTTTTAGGATTAATTGCAGGTTTTGACGAAAGCATGGATGATGATTTTAATACAGCAAAAGTTTTAGCAGGTATGTTTGAGCTGGTGCCTGTTATTAATTCGATAAAGGATGGACTGATAAAAATTGATGCAATATCTTCACCCATATTGAAATTAATGCAACAAAAATTCAAAACCTATTTAGAAGAGGTTTTTGGATTAAAAAGTATTTCAGCTGATGATAACGGAGCGCTAAGCGGTGTAATGCAATTACTGATAGATATACGCAAGGAAGCTAAAGTAAAAAAAGATTTTGCAACATCTGATAAGATAAGAAATCAATTGGCAGCAATGGGAATTGAATTGAAAGATGACAAGGACGGAGGAATGAGTTGGAATATGGGATAAGTCGAAATAAAATATTAGTTAAGAGAACAAAGAGAGAAGGAGGAAAAAGGAATACAGAATTTAATCTCAATTCTCTCTTTTCTCTTTGTTCTCTTAGCTCAAAATATGGAACATCTGCAACACCTGATCAAAGACAAAAAGCTTAAAAAAATTATTGAGCTGCAGGAACCTTATGTTTTGGGAAAACAAAAAAATGTGTACCTGCATTTATGTAACTCTATTATGAGCCAGCAGCTAAGCACCAAAGTAGCGGCCGTTTTTCACCAACGATTTTTGAATTTATACAACGGGAAAAACCCTACAGCTGCACAAATAGTAACAACCCCATTTGAAACTTTGCGGGGCATTGGGCTTAGTAATGCCAAAGCTAATTACGTATTGAATGTCTGTAATTTTTTTATTGATGAAAAAATTTCCGATGCCGGCTTGTATAAAATGAGCAATGACGAACTCATAAAATATTTATCACAAATAAAAGGAGTAGGCCAATGGACAGTGGAAATGATATTAATGTTTACACTGGGCAGGGAAGATATTTTTGCTGTTGATGACCTGGGGATACAACAAGCGATCTGTAAATTATATAAAATTGATGCGGGGGATAAAAAAACAATGAAAGAAAAAATGTTGTTGATATCTGCTAAATGGAGTCCGTACAGAACTTATGCCTGCAGGTACTTATGGGGATGGAAGGATAACACCCCTTCGTCTAAAAAATAATTGTTGAACAAATTTTTTCCAGGAAAATTTTATCTGTTTCATCAAACTGATCTAATAACTCAGCGTCCACATCCAACACAGCTACCACTTCATTATTACGGATAACAGGTACTACAATTTCAGATCGTGACAAACTGCTGCACGCAATATGCCCTGGAAATTTTTCTACATCAGGTACAATTAAAGTTTTGGCTTGTTGCCAGGCCGTACCGCAAACGCCTCTTCCTTTTTTTATTCTTGTGCAGGCAACCGGGCCCTGGAAGGGCCCCAATACCAGTTCATGATCCTGAGTGAGGCCGATGGGTTTTACAATATAAAAACCTACCCACAACCAATTGAACTGTTCTTTTAATGCTGCACTTATATTGGCCAGGTTGGCAATAAGATCTGGTTCACCATCCAATAAACCATTTATCTGCGGAATAAGCGATTGGTAAATTTCTGTTTTATTGCCTTCAATAATTTTTAGATCTTCTGCCATATAACAAAGGTAAGAAAAGCGTTTGCTGCGGCTTCGATAAATATATATTTTATTGGTATGTTAGAGTTGATGTAAATATTTTATTTTTACTTTTTTAAAAATTTAAACGTAAAAAATTATGACTAATGTTTCTAAATGGATGAGTTGGGAAGGCGGCGTGGATCTTGTAGCATTGACCAGCCCTGATTTGCAAATGCCAAATGTAATTGTACACCTGGGTCGAATGGTAAACACGCCTGTTGGTAATGCTGCGAGCGGAATGATATTCTGGCAACCCGATATTACTGCTAATCCGCTGGTAATGGGATTTGTAAGCACTAATGAAACAGTAGGTGATTATTTTGGTGCAAACATTTTTACAGGAACACCTTTTGAAGGGGCCCCTACTTTAAAAGCTGAAATTGTAATTAATATTGATGCTAACAGCGCTTATTCGAAATGTGTAGTTGGTGAATTTACATTTGAAGTAGAGATGAGCAATTTCAGCGCACCTTATTTAATTAACCGTGAGCCTGCAGCTATGCCTCCCTTTCATCAGCAAGGTGTTGAAATGAGTTGTGGCAAAACAGTATTTAAAGTTAATGGCGAAGTGATCAATATCATCATCCCACCGGTGGGTATCACAGGAGGCCCTGCCAGTGCTGTATCGCCAAATGGCGTGTATGCAAGGTAATTGAAAACGAGTTGTTCGTAAATAGTAAAAACGGTTTCAATTTGAAACCGTTTTTAACTTCTCAAAAAAATATTCTTTATTCGTTCTTAATAAAAAGTAACAGAAATGTCATTACAACAAATTCCGTTAAAAAAGCGACCGGTTGATATTGCTTTGATCATATTCTTTATCATTAATTTATTCTTTATTACTTACATGATAGATATTGAGCAATTGATTGTAACCGATCCACAAAGTTTTCAATATCCTGTATGGCCACCCAAATGGCTGATTGACCTGGTTCATTGGTATGGTAAAAATTTTGACCCTGTACTGATGGCACGCCCCGCCTGGTGGAGAGCCACCATCTGGATCGATAGCATTTTCTTTGGCCCTTTTTATGCCATTGCCATTTATGCTTTTATCAAGGGAAAGAACTGGATACGTTTTGGAAGTATTATCTGGGCTTCGGTGATGATTACCAATGTTACTATTATTTTATTTGAAGAAATAAATGGCCAACATGCTTCACCTGAAATAGCAAGAGTATTAATGGCCAATGCTGCATGGGTTGTTTTTCCTGTGATCATTTTATACAGGATGTGGAAATCGGTTCATCCGTTTTCGAAGAAAATATAATAAGGTGGTTGACCCCGGATATGTAAATTTGAATAGCATTCTTCTCAGGGTCACCATCTTTGAAGTAAAAACAATGCAACCAGCGGACTTTAAGATTTCCCTTCTAATTCAGCAGCAATACTTAACTTTTCAGATGATTTTGTCTGTAGCATTTTAGCTTCATCACCTGATTTTAATTTAGCCAGGTAGCCTAAATAAGTTCCCCAATTATAATAAGCATCCCTATAGTCGGGTTTTATTTCTATAGCCTTTTTAAATTTTTCAAAAGCCTGTAGGTAAAGTTTCTCAGCCTCATCGCCTGTTTTTAATTGAGCCAGGTTTGCCACATAAGTTCCCCAATTATTGTAGGCTTTTTCATAGTCGGGTTTTATTTCTATAGCTTTATTATATTTTTCAAAAGCCTGTAGGTAAAGTTTCTCAGCCTCATCGCCTGTTTTTAATTGAGCCAGGTAGCCTAAATCATTTCCCCAATTATAATAAGCATCCTGGTAGTCGGGTTTTATTTCTATAGCTTTATTATATTTTTCAAATGCCTGTAAGTATAGT
>JAYVUE010000300.1:0-17800 GCA_043788195.1 Chitinophagaceae bacterium | reverse complement strand
GCTTTTTGTTACCGGTTGATTTTATATAATTTGCAGCTTCCGCTTCCATACCACCACCAATTTCGCCGATCATTACAATGGCATCGGTATCGGTATCATTCATAAATAATTCAACGGCTTCTTTTGTAGTGGTGCCAATGATAGGGTCGCCACCAATACCTATAGCAGTTGATACTCCAAGTCCTGCTTTTGCAACCTGGTCGGCAGCCTCATAAGTTAATGTTCCGGATTTAGAAACAATGCCAATTCTTCCTTTTTTAAAAATAAAACCGGGCATAATACCAACTTTACATTCATCTGTGGTTATAACACCCGGACAATTAGGTCCAACTAATCTTGTATTTTTATGCTGCAGATAATTTTTCACTTTTATCATATCCTGTACCGGTATACCTTCAGTTATACAAATCACCAGCCTTATTGCTGCATCAGCAGCTTCCATGATTGCATCGGCTGCAAAAGCCGGGGGTACAAAAATTATACTAACGTCAGCACCGGTTGATCTAACTGCATCGGCCACTGTATTAAAAACGGGTTTATCAAGATGTGTAGTTCCACCTTTACCAGGGGTAACACCTCCTACTAACTGAGTACCGTATTCGATCATTTGTGTTGCATGAAAAGTGCCTTCCGTACCGGTAAAACCCTGTACAATGATCTTTGAATCTTTATTAACGAGAACTGACATGGTGGTAATTGAGAATTAAGAATTAATAATTAAGCATTCTTTTCGGTAAAAAACAGTTTAAGAATTGTAACAAAAATAGGGAAAATACAGATGTGTGCGTTACTTCAACAACTCATCCATATTCCTGTCATCAGAAATTTTTCCTTTTTCTTCAAGCATCCGCATGTCTTTGGCATCATGTAAAAATTCTGAAGCAAAAATAAATTCATTAAGATGTTCGTTATTAGAAAAAATGATCTCGTGATTGTTTCCTATCCATTCTTTTTTCCCCATTCTCATGTATAAAATGTTTTCGCCGATCTCCATCACACTATTCATGTCGTGAGTATTGATTATTGTAGTCATGTTATATTCCTTTGTGATGTCCTGAATAAGTTTATCAATAAGCATTGAGGTTAACGGATCAAGCCCGGAGTTAGGCTCATCACAAAACAGATATTTAGGGTTTAGTATTATAGCACGGGCAATGCCAACCCTTTTTTTCATACCGCCACTTATTTCTGAAGGGAATTTTTTATTGGCTTTATCAAGGTTCACTCTTTCCAGTACTTCATCTACTTTTTTTTGTTTTTCAGCATTGGTTCCCTTAGAAAACATATCCAATGGAAACATTACATTTTGTTCTACGGTCATACTGTCAAAAAGTGCAGATCCCTGGAACAGCATACCTATTTGTTGACGTAATAACTTACGGGATTCATCTGTCATATCTGTAAAACTCACACCATCATAAATGATCTCTCCTTTATCGGGTTCAAATAAACCTACAAGGCATTTTTGTAACACGGTTTTACCACTACCACTGGTGCCAATAATGAGATTGCATTTTCCGGTATGCATTACATGACTCACATCCTGCAATATCTTATTGCCGCCAAAACTTTTTTCTATGTTTTTAAATTCGATCATTATTTTAATAGTATTGCAGCCAGTATATAATCGGAAATTAATATCATAACACAGCTAACCACAACACTTTTGGTACTGCTTCTACCAATTTCCAGCGCACCACCTTTTACATTATAACCATAATAGGCCGAAATAGAACTTATTATAAAGGCAAAAGTGAATGTTTTGATCAGGGCAAACTCTATATTGTAGGGAATAAAACCACTTAATAATCCTATATCATAAACCTCAGTTGATAAAATGCCTGTAAGAGATACGGCCAGGCGCCCGCCCCAAATACCCAATGCTATTGATAAGATCACTAATAGCGGCATAGTAATTATTGAAGCTACAATCTTGGGCATAATTAAATAAGATTTGGAATTGATACCCATTATTTCTAAAGCATCAATTTGTTCACTTACCCGCATATTACCTAATTCACTTGCTATCTTACTACCTACAACACCTGCCAACACAATACAAACAATGGTAGGTGAAAATTCAAGGATAACTGTGTCACGTACGATCTGTGCAATGGTTGATGGAGGAATAAGGGGGCTGGATATCTGGTAAGCAGTTTGTATTGCACTTACTGCTCCCATAAAAACAGAGATAAGTATAACAATACCTAATGAGCCAATGCCTATTTCTACACATTGATGCATGAATTCTTTCCAATACATCCGTCCGTTTTCCGGCTTGGAGAACATGCTTTTAAGCATCATCAGGTAACGTCCAAAATGAGTAAAAAATCCCATTGATTAATTAATGTTTCCGATTTAAGTTCAGGTCAATTGCAATATAAAATAATTTTGATAATAAATGAGGTAAAGATTCGACACTAACTAAATATCATGCGACATTTTCTTAAAATGTTTCCACCATTTACTTTTATTTATTTCTTGTTGTGTATTGCTCTTGTTTTTCATTTGTGAATCCACAACTGCTATCAATACCATGTTAAATATAGAACGAATAGAACTTCCTAACTGCAACACATGTACTGGTTTTTTAAGCCCTAATAATATTGGTCCGATTGAATCGGAGCCACCAACTTCCTGCAACAAATTGTAAGCAATATTACCTGATGCAAGGTTTGGAAAGATGAGTGTATTTACTTCCCCATCGAGCAATTCAGTAAAGGGATAATTTTCTTTAAGTATTTCTTTGTTGAATGCCAGGATGCCTTGTACCTCACCATCACAGATTAAAGTGGGATCTTTTAATTTTACAATTTCACGTGCATGCCGTACCAATTTAGCTTCGGGTGAATCACTACTTCCGAAATTTGAATAAGAAAGCATGGCAATACGTGGTTTTATATTAAACAGACGTACTTCTTTTGCAACAAGCAAAGTTATTTCGGCCAGTTCTTCAGCTGTTGGATTAAAGTTTACAGTGGTATCTGCCAGAAATAGGGGCCCACGTTTAGTGAACATGATGTACATACCCGCAATTTTTTTTACACCTTCTTCTGTTCCTATGATATGTATGGCAGGTCGTATAGTATCCGGGTAATTCCTGCTTAGCCCACTGATCATACAATCTGCTTCGCCATTTTCTACAAGCATACAACCAAAGTGGTTGCGGTCTTTCATTGCTTTATAGGCCTCATACTTATTTACACCATAGCGTTGTCTTTTGGCAAAGAACAGATCACCATATTGTTTGCGTAATTCATCATATTTTTCATCCTTAGGGTTTACAATTGGCATTCCCTCCAGGTCGATCCCGTTATCGCTGGCTATCTTTTTTATCTTTGCTTCATCACCCAGTAAAATAGGGTAGGCTACCGCTTCTTCCTGTGCCATTTGTGCCACTTTTAAGATCTTTAAATTTTCAGCATCTGCAAATACCACACGTTTTGGATCTTTTCGGGCCTTATTGCCAATAACACGGCTCAACTGATTATCTAAACCTAACCGTTTATTCAATTCAAGTATATAAGCATCCCAGTCAGTAATGGGATGTTTGGCAACTCCGCTCTCCATTGCTGCTTTTGCAACAGCTGGTGCAACGGTAGACAATAAACGCGGATCCAAAGGTTTAGGAATGATATAAGTTGTACCAAATGAAATATTTTTTTCATTATAAGCCAGTGTTACAATATCCGGTACCGGGGTTTTTGTGAGGTCTGCCAGGGCTTTTACTGCTGCCAGCTTCATGGCTTCATTTATCTGTGTGGCTCTAACGTCAAGTGCCCCACGAAAAATATAAGGGAAGCCCAGTACGTTATTTACCTGGTTGGGATAATCGCTTCGTCCCGTGGCCATAATAATATCTTTACGTGAGGCTACTGCTAATTCATAGGCAATTTCCGGATCAGGATTTGCCATGGCAAAAACAATTGGATTTTTAGCCATACTTTTTATCATCTCAACTGTAATGGAGTTGCCTGCACTCAGGCCAATGAACACATCTGCATCTTTAAATGCTTTTGCAAGGTCATACTCTTTGTATTTTGCATCAACGCAAAAATTTTCTTTTAATTCATCCATATCGGGTCGCCCCTTGTATAAAATTCCTTTACGGTCAAATACCATAAAGTTGCTGTGTTTGGCTCCCAAAGATTCATATAATTTTATACAGGCCATTGCAGCAGCGCCTGCTCCATTTACAACAAATCTTACTTTTCCAATTTTCTTTTTTTGTATTTCCAATGCATTCAGTAATCCTGCCGCACTGATGATGGCTGTACCATGCTGGTCATCATGCATGATCGGTATTTTACAGCGCTTTTTTAATTCCTGTTCTATATAAAAGCATTCAGGTGCTTTTATGTCTTCAAGGTTTATTCCACCAAAAGTTGGTTCAAGCGAAGCAACTATCTGAACAAATTTTTCCGGATCGGTTTCATTTATTTCGATATCGAAAACGTCTATGTCTGCAAATATTTTGAACAATACGCCCTTACCTTCCATTACAGGTTTTCCGGCTTCGGGGCCAATATTACCAAGCCCTAAAACCGCTGTGCCATTGCTGATAACACCAACCAGGTTTCCTTTGGCAGTATATTTATAAACGTCTTCGGGGTTGGCGGCTATTTCAAGACATGGAGCTGCAACCCCCGGTGAATAAGCTAATGAAAGGTCTCTTTGTGTTTTGGCTTCTTTTGTAGGAACCACTTCTATTTTTCCGGGCCTACCTTTGGAATGGTATTCTAAAGCCTGTTGTTTGCGTAAGTCTTTTGACATAGTTACTCGTTAATAGTTAATGCTTAATAATAATGGCGATTTTATGTACCCGGCTTTGATCCATTACTAAACATCGTCCCCGCCTTGGCGGGGCTCTTGTACGATCAGAATTTTATTGAACTTTTTTGTTTGAACCGCTAAGATACAAAGGCACAAATAACCACAAAGATTTGCTTGCGTTACTTTGTACCTTATCAACCCTGCCTACCGACAAGCAGGTTTGTGGCAAGGGAATGCAATTTACGAAAATAGAAACAGAGTTTGTTTTATATTGATGTTTGGCTTTTTACCTTAAAACTCCAGGTTATATCAAATTCTGCCACAATTTCGTTGGCAGCATTTCTTCCAGTTGATTTTACAGTGATAATTTTCCCCTCCCTGCTCAAAACAGCGGCCTCAATGGTTTGCCTGATGTCTTCACCTTCTTCACAGGTAAACGTAGTACGGCCAACAGCTTTTTTAATAAAATTGCCTTGCACCTTTAACACCAACATACTTACTGCAGGAATTTTTTTGTACACCTGGGCCAGGCCTAATAATCCGGTACTCATTTCTGCGGCCATACTAAGACAGGCAAAATAGGTGCTTTTAAATGGGTTCTGTGAAAACCATTTATAAGGTACAGTTATTACACAGTTTTTTTCTTCGGCAATCAATACCCTTACCCCCGAAAAAAAAGCACTGGGTAGTTTGGTTAATAAATAAAGTCTTGCTTTAAATGGGTTGTTGATCAGTTTTAAAAATGTAGCGGTATTTGATTGCATGATTTAAATTTTAACCATTTTCAGCAAATAAATATTTCTGATGAAAAGGGTTGATCAAATAAAGGGAGATCTTAAAAACCGGAAAGCTCAAATTAATCTCCGTACATTTTTGGGTTCAATGCTTTTGGCGACCACATTTCTAAAAATGCCTGTACTTTTTGTTGGTTATAACTTTTTTTGCCATCTTCCAGGTATTCGCTGTTTTGTGTATTGATGCGGTTACCATTTCCATCAAGGATGATAAAAACAGGGAAGCCGAAGCGTTGAGGGTAACTGTATTTGGCAAATACTTTTTTGTTTTCGTTTTCTTTACTCCAGTTTAAATGATACCATATAAAAGAGGCATTGATAACAGAATCAATTTTAGGATTTGCTTTACAAAAACGCACAAACTCAATACACCAGCTGCACCAGTTTCCTCCGCCTTGTAATAAAACAAATTTATTTTCGTTTTTTGCTTTTTTAACAGCAGCTGCTATATCTTTTTCTGCATCTGCTGCAGGATTATATAATTTAGCATCCTGTGCATTACACAGGTAAGTATTAAGGCAAAATAATATTACAAAGATTTTTTTCATTGAGCATTTTTTATAAAAGTCATTAATATTATTTATTTACTTCAACAACACAAAATACAGCATTTTGCTTTGTGTTATCCGCTTTAAAGTTAATGGTTCCGGCGTTACCGGTAGCAAATCGAACATTTGGGATCGCAGAACCCTGTAAAGCTTCTATAATTTTTGCGCTGTAATCACCACCATTGCTTTTGGTTATTGCAGTATTAACAGAAAACCAATCAATTGGTTGTTTGGTTACTACGATTGCAAAAACGTCTTTATTACCTACATTATCCGGAACCAGGCTTTTCCCCCTTGGAAACAACCTGTAACCGGTGATACCGCAATAAGGAGAAAATGCAGTTTTGGTGGCGTCTGTTTTATCAGGATAAGGAAATAAAGTATAGCTGCTTCCGTCGGTTTCTTGTCCAAAAATATAAATATTACACTCTGTAGAATTTTTAATTTCCATTTTAAATTTTGTTCCGGCCGTAACCGTACTTACTGTTTCAAAAATATTACCCGTTTTTATTTTCAGTGGAATATATTGTTTTGTATCATTTTTTACCAGGCCAATGTTACATTCAAAATTAATATTGAGGGCAGCGCCTCTTTTTTGCATTGGATCAATTCCGTATGCTTCTCTTACAAACTCTTTAAAATCAGCATAGCGCACCCATGCCACACCGTTATTACCCCATTCCGGCCCCCAGCTGTTCATAAGTTCAAATGCCTGCTTGCGGTCGTCATAGCCTATCACACACATCGCATGACCCCCAAAGCCGGCCTGGCTGCGGTCATCATCACTAGGTGCCCAAATATCCTTTCCCATCATATTCTGCATAAAAGATCCACCTACCATCATACCAATCACCACCGGTGCATCTTTTGCAAGATGTTCTTTTACTGCCCGTATATTGATACCATTTACATCATCTGTTTCAGTAAGGCGGGTAAAACCATGCATACGGTTTTGAGCCGCTTTATTGTTCAATGATGAGTTGGCCTGTCTGCTGCAATCCTGGTCATCATAAGGGAAATCATTAAAAGGCAAAACGCCTTTATCCTTCATGAACTCCATTGCATTTTGTATATAAGCGCCCTGGCATCCTTCTAAACCAATTTGATTATAAACATAGGCCGGACTAAAAGCGGTAGTATTTCCGGTTTGACCCGTTGAAGCTGCTTCAATGATCGAACGGGCAGCATATACACTGCTCCAGGCAACACATGATCCCTGCTTGCCCTGGTTTTGCCTGTCGGGAGCAAACTTTAAAAGGGAAACCATTTCAGGTAAAGGGTTTTTTGTATTATCTGCTTCAAGGCCTTCATAAACATTTGCTTTTTTAAATTGATCAGCATTGAAATTATACCCGCTTTGAGAGAACAATTTTTGCACTGTTTCTGTACCGCTGCAACCTTTTCTCATAAATAAAAAATAGGCAGCACCACCCAGTACCAGCAGCAATAATATTTTTTTTCCACCACCACCGCCGCTAAACAGGCCCAATAACATTGGTAAAAAACTTAATAAACCAGCACTGCCACCGGAGCCTCCACCACCGGTATTAGTATTTTCATTAAAGTCCTGCTGGTCCTGCGGATCATCTTCCATTCGTATTGGCATATATTTATTTTTAAGAATTTAAAAGTAAGTAAAATTTGATAATACATTGTAGACTGGAATACTTTTATTAAGACCGCAGTTTATAGTTTTTGCCAGCGAATATCATCAGCGAAATCAAATCAATCCTAATGATCAGCGCTTGTCTTTCTCCAATATCTCAAATTGCCTTGAAACACTAACCCCGTTCTCGTCAACGAGTGTGATGATATGTTTGCCGGGGGCGGGGTTTAAAGCGATCTGGTGAAAATTTTGTGAGGTACCAACAAATTCATCATCCAGGCTCCAGAATATTTTTGCACCGGCCCGGCGGTGAGCGGCCGTAAAAACGGTTCTTCCTTTTTCACCTGTAAGTTCCAGCGGTACATAGATCTTTGCATCGGCCTGGGGATAAATGATCTCCATCACTTTTCCTGTTTCTGCAAAGTTGCAACCGGGTTTAAATGGCGGCAATGTTTTATAATCGGTATTTCTTTGCTTATAATAAAATTCCATGGCCGGCGATAAAATGAACCAGCTTTTATGCTGCATGGAAGAAGGGCTTTCACAATCTTCTGTAACGCGATAAGTGCCGGTGGCATCTAAGTGTATTATTTTGTGATAAGGACAAAGCGTTGCCTTGTTACCGTTAGGTGGCATAAATAAAGTGTCTGCAACAGGGCAATCGGAATTGGCCCTAAAACCGCTTTGCCTGCAAACCGGCAGATAGGAGAAATTATATGTAGGTTTTTTAAACCAATTGTTATTTGGCAGTAAACGAAAAATATCAAATAGTATAGGCGCTGCCGTATGTACACCAATCAATCCTGGCCTTCCTTCACCATCAGTGTTGCCCACCCATACAGCCACAATATTTTTTGGGGTAATTCCTATTGCCCATCCGTCGCGAAAACCAAAGCTGGTACCCGTTTTCCATGCTATTTTTTGGGATGAACTGAACTGTTGCCATAATCCTTCTTCACCTGGCCGCATTACTTCCTGCATGGCCTGAAAGGTGAACCAGATGGACGTGGCATCTAAAGGAATTTGGAATTTGGAATTTGGGTTTACGTCAGCAACTTTATTCCCAATTCCTAATTCCTTATTAATATAATTCGGCGGATGAAAATCATTGGGATCGATCTTGCCGTGGTTTTTTGTCTGGTGATTTAAAGTACGTGCCATAGATGCATAAACACCGGCAATATCCCACATAGTTACTTCACAGCCACCCAATATCAGGCTTAATCCATAGGTATCGGCAGAGCGGTTAAGTGTTGTTATTCCACATTGTTGCAGTGTTTCATAAAAACGTTGGTATTTGTATTGCTGCAATAATTTTACTGCAGGGATATTTAAACTTCTTGCCAATGCACGGCTGGCAGGTACAGCACCATCATATCCATGATCAAAATTTTTGGGAGCATAGCTTCCGATCTGTGTTGGAATATCGGGTATAAGCGAATTAGGCAATATCAAACCATCGCTTAAAATGGCTGCATATAAAATTGGTTTTAAAGCGCTGCCCGGACTTCTGGATGCCGCAATAACATCCACATCACTTTCCATTTCTTTATTAGCAGCATCGTTGATATTGCCAACATAAGCTAAAACATTACCGGTCTCTACATCCAGCACTAATGCACAGGCATTATTGATTCCGTTTCCTTTTAATACATTATGATGTTGTTGAATAATTGCAGATACATTTTTTTGTAAACTGCCAATGAGGGTAGTTGTAATTTTAGTTACTGCCCCCATTTTTTTATTTTCTTTAATAAAACGTTGTAATAAATGAGGTGCATGTTGAGGTAGTGCCAAAGGTTCACCTGGTAAGGATTCCAGCTTAGCTAATTCGCAGGTGCTCTTGTCAATTTTTTTGGCTTCCAGTAATTTATCTAACAGTTTATTTCTTTTTTTTAGCAATACATCCCGGTTTTTTCCGGGATGAACCAATGCAGGTGCATTGGGTAAAACTGCCAGGGCTGCCATTTCGCCCCAACTCAGTTTGTCGGCACTTCGGCCATAGTAACGCCAGGCTGCAGCATCTAACCCAACTACATTACTTCCAAAGGGTGCGTTGCTTGCATATAATGCCAGAATTTCTTTTTTTGAAAAAGAAAGTTCCAGTCTTATGGCCAGTATACTTTCTTTTAATTTATTCCAGATACTGCGGGAATTATCTTTTTTTGAAAGGCGTATAACCTGCATGGTTATAGTACTGCCTCCCTGAACAATACCTTTATTCTTTACATTCTTAACAATGGCTCTGCCAATGGCAACAGGATCTACACCGGGATGTTTAAAAAAACGTTTGTCTTCAAAAGTGGTGATACAATCAATGAATTTTTGTGGTACATTTTTATTGTAAGGAAAACGCCATTGTCCGTCAACAGCAATAGTGGCATTCAATAAATTACCATTAGCGTCTTCTATAACATAACTGGTAGGGGTATTAAATAATTTTTTGGGTAGAGAAAACCAGAACCATATCAATAAACCTATCAGCACAATCAATTTGATTCGGCCTCCTCCTATCCCCCTCCGAAGGAGGGGGGACATGGAGTATAATTTTTTAGGTTGAATCATTTTTTATTTCTTCAATACGCTTCAATCTTTGCACATATCTTCTCAATTTCCCTCCCCTTCGGGGAGGATAGGTGGGGCTATTGATTCACCACTTCCACCCACCTGCCATTTACGCCGGCGGTTATACTGTTATCGTACATCGCTTCGCAATATGTGCCGGCTAAAAAGAAGCGGCCCAGGTAGGAAGCATTTAGCTGGATATAATAAGTAAGCATTTCACCGGCACCGATATTGAAATAAGTATATACCCTGTCATCACGGATATCCTGGTAAGTAGATGAAGAAGATTTGAAAGCGCCTTCACCGTCAAACATTCGTGCATTCAATATCTCCCAGCCACTGGGGAAGATCTGCGATAATGCCATTTGAGAATAATAGCCACGCTTACCGGGATTTTTTATTACCACTTTGGCAACAAAATCGCTTCCCTGGGTAAGTTTGGTGATATCAATTGCATTACCATTCTGAGAAATAAAATTTACACTCATGTTCAGCACAGCAGGATTGTTATTTACTTTTAAACTATCCCCAGCCAAAGGTTGCCCCTGTATTACAAGGCGCACATACAAAGTATTATTTCCCTTGTTATTGATCACTACATTAGTTCCGCCATTTTTAAAAAGTATGGGCAACTGGCGTATATACGATACCGAATTTATATCAAGCGCCTTACCATCTACAGTTCCGTTTGCAATGATCTTTGCACCACTTGGATTTTTGCCACAGTATTTTGCGATCGCCATCAATGCATAGGCAGTAGTTTGTGTACTGTACCAATAATCCTGCGATAATTTTGCCGCAATGGTGGGCATTAATTCTGCTGCTTTGGCTTTCCGGCCCATGATGGTTAATGTTTCCAGTACCATGGCCTGGTCACGCAGGTCGGAGCCGAAAGTAATTCCGGGCGAAGGACGCACATCAAAATTGGTGGGTAATCCGCTGATAAGATCCAGTGCTGTATTATCCTGCCCGGCCAGTTTATAGGCTGCAGCCAACCGCCATTTGGCTTCTACAGATAAATATTTGAATTCTTTTAACCTGTTCATAGCACCCAGCTCAGGAGCCTTTGCTAACGCTAATGTATAAAGGCGATAGGATTGCGTAAGGTCTCCGCCATAAAAATTGGTTGTAGAAGGTACCCAGCTATTAGCTTTACCACGTTGGTAGTTTTTCCATTGCTGCAACATATAATCGCTTACCAAATAACCGCTGGCCTGAGCTTCTGTTAAAAAATGGCCGGCATAATTGGTACCCCATTCATCACTTTCATTGCCACCGGGCCAATAACTAAAGCCACCATCGGGGCGCTGAAAATTCTGCAATTTGGCGATAGCTGCTTTTATATTTCTGTCTACCTGTGCTTTTTTGTAATCATCAAGATCGGTCAGTTGATTTAAAACCAGTTGCGGAAAAACCGCAGAAGTAGTCTGCTCAATACAACCGTGCGGGTACTCGATGAGGTAGTTTAACCTTTTTTGCAGGTTCATTGACGGCACGCTGGAAATTTCCACTACGGCTGTACTTGTTGCGGCTACGCCTATGGGTGAGGCTATGGTTTTCCATTGTTGCCCCGGTGCTAATGTTATCTCGCTTACACTGGTTATGGGTGGATTGGGATTACGAATATCCAGTTCCACTTCATAATCGGCTTTTTCTCCTCCTGAAGATGCTACTACTTTCACTTTTCCAATACCTACATTTGGTTTTACCCTTACATCAAAGTAAACCATCTCCTCACCGGTTTGTGTAAAATTAACAGACTGAACATTTGTTCCCACAACTTCGAGGTAAGGATTTGATTGCAGCGAAACATTTACCTTTTTGATATTATTCTCCATAGCAAAAACAGTAACAGGCAATTTTATTGTTTCACCGGGGCCTAAAACCCTTGGCATAGTTGCCAGTAACATCAGTGGTTTTTTTACTGCTATTGCTTTTTCTGCAAAACCATAGCTGCCATTATGTGCAGCTACTATCATTGCCCTAACCGAACCAATATAAGAAGGAAGGGTAAAACTTTGCTTTTGCGTTTGGTTGCTGTTTAAATGAAAGGGGCCAAGATATTTTACAACGGCTTTAAAACGATTGGCTGTTTTTTGTTTAACGGGGCCTGCTTCATTATCTCCTCCAATAGTTAAAATTCGTTCAAGGTCGCCGCCCCATGCGCCGATTACATAATCAAACATGTCGAAACTTTTTACACCTAATGCTTCTCTTGCATAAAAAGCATTATGTGGATCGGGCGTTTTAAACCGGGTAAGGTCAAGCAAACCTTCATCCACAATGGCAACACAATAAGTCATTTCTTTTCCTGATTGTTCACTAACGGTAAAGGAAACGGGCTGCTCCGGCCGGATACTGTTAGGTAAATTTAAAACAGGGTTAAGAATAGTAGTTTTATCTTCCACAAAGATCGGTATAGAACCATACATGCGGATCGGCAGGTCATTGATGGTTTGTGAATGAGGTTGTAGTAAACTAACGGTGGCGTATACATTCGGTGACATGCTGCCATCGGCTTTAAATTTCACAACAGTTTGTCCCTGCTGGGTTTCCTGCCAGAATGATCTGATCACTTTAGTTCCGCTTTCAAGACTTACCAGGATCCTTCCACCTTTACTGCTGGGGATGTTCAGGGATACTTCATCACCTGCAGTATATTTTTCTTTGTTTGAAGTAAAAGATAACATTGATGCTGCCGTCTGATCGTCATTGCCTTCACGGTTTTGCCAACCCGGTTCGTCGATGTATAAGGTGGTACCACTGGTATGCCCGCTTTTAAGGTCTTTTACAAGAATAAGGTAGCGGCCCCATTCATTGGTTGAAGTGCCAAACTGCCATTGCCCCCTTCCGTTAGTAAGTTGTATTGTTTCTTTTTTCAGCAGTTTATTGTATTCATTTTGTGTAAAGTTGCTAAGGTTATCGCCGTTATCATCCCACCACCATCGCCATTGAATGCGGTAAAACTGTACTTCTACTTCGTTATTACCGTTGAGCAGGTTACCCCGGTTGTCTACATTTACAATTTGTGAAATATGTTTTTTCCCGGACAGTAAATAATCAAATGGCTTTTCCCCATCGGGTAATTTGATACCAACATAGGATGCATAAGGACTGAAAGGAACTGTCATATTATCAATGCTGAAACTTCCGCCTGGTTCAAAAACCTTAACCATCAGATTGGCACTTAACATACCCGGTGCTGATTCATCAATTTCAAAATTTGTTTTTAAAACTGCATTACCCTGTTCATCCAGTGTACCATCATAGATCGTTTTACTTTGGGTAGTATATTTTGAAGTTGGATTATCAAAATCAAATCCTGCAAATTTTGGGAAAGTGGTAGGTTTGGCATACAATGAGGCATCGATCTTTGCTTTTAAATTTTTTCCGGGTGTACCAAACAACCATTTGGCATTAATGGTTCCAGTTGACGTATTGCCCGTACCCAACATGGCATCTTTACCAAAATCAATATTTATTTTTAGGCGGTTAGGCATAACCGTTTCTACCTTGATCCTTTTTTCAAAACTGGCACCGCCAACTTTTATTTTTGCCAGCCAGTTGCCGGTTGGCGAAGCCGCATCAGTATTGGTTTTAAAAAGATAGAACCCATCTTCAGCATCAGTTTGTACAGCATGTTTATATAACTGGCCCTGCGGCGTGTATAAACTGAATTCAACCGGGTGGTCTTTGGGTAACTTACCTTCCTTGTCTTCTACAATAAAATTTAAATACATTGTATCACCGGGGCGCCATACTCCACGTTCGCCAAAAATAAAACCCTTAATCCCGTTCTTAACTTCTTCACCACTAACATCAAAACGGCTGAGGGCAAGTGAATTGCCATCTTCCAGTTTTAAATAACCCCTTTCATTCCCTTTTTTAGCAACTAATAAAAATGGTTTTCTTTTCAGATCAAGGGTAGCAAAACCATCACTGCCACTTTTCCCTTTGCTGATGATGGTTTGCTGATAATCCATTATTTCAAGTTCAACATCACCCATCGGCTCTGTAGTAAGTATATTGCTTAGGGCAACCAACAGGCTGTTATCATTTCCCTTTTTGGCAGTGATCCCGATATTACTGGCCAGGATATTACGTGTGGCCCAACGGTCTTTATTGTAGTAAGATTTACTGGCCGGATCATCCCTTCTTTCCCAATTATATCCGTAAGGGTAATAGTTATCATACCGGGTCCAGAATTCATCATCATCATCCACTCCGTTTTTGCTGTAATCATTATAGCCTTCTCCGTCGCCTTCATCTTCATTAACATTAGTTTTATTAGCAGTATCCTTTGATTGATATAACGAATATTCGGGTCTAAAGCCAATGGTTACACGATAAATGGCACCTTGTTCTGTTTTTAAAAATTTATCTATATCTAAAGAAAAGTGCTGGTGTTTATGAAGGTCAAGGGTTTTGTCATCATCTAACCGTAAAGTTTTTTGTACAATTGGTTTAGCTACTCTTCTCAATTCGGTGTTTCCTTCCATATTATTTTCCTGGAAGAACTGGGGCACATTGGCTTCAAAGATTTTAATGATACTGATATCAACTGCATTTAAATTAATGGCATCAAAGGGAAGAACCAACCTGCCACTATTAGGTAAAATATTTCCTTTGCCATGAATTTTTACTGAGGGCATCCTGTTCTCAAAAAATATATTGGCAGTAAATCCTTTGTCAAGTGTTGCACCCCAGGTATTTTTTATACCGGGGTTTACGTACATGGTGAAACTGCCATCCAGTTTACCCGAGCCAAAAACTTTTACTTCACTTCCATTAATGGTGTATAAAACATCTGATTGGTTACTCAAAGTTATCAGGCCGGTAAGGTCTTGCCCAACTGCAATGGGATCGCTGAATTGAACTGAGGCATATTGTTGTGCTTCATTCACTGCCACGGCATTCAGCACCTTAAAATCACCCGTGGCAGGAACTGCC
The DNA here is from genome assembly GCA_043788195.1 of Chitinophagaceae bacterium. GTDB lineage: Bacteria > Bacteroidota > Bacteroidia > Chitinophagales > Chitinophagaceae > Ferruginibacter. The sequence goes on along the minus strand of JAYVUE010000300.1, from coordinate 2,564 downwards.
AGCGATCTATCTCCTTTTATTTCGATATTCATTGGGCTGCCATTCCAGCTAAGATCAATTTTACTTTCTGTACCACTCCTATCAATGTTGTCAATAATATAATGATGGGTTTTAATAGCATCATTATGTTGCCAGCTTATTTTCAGCGGCTTACTGTTTTGCGTAGCTGTTAATAGTTTTTCAACCTGCACACCTTCTTCTACATCTGCAGTTTCAAGGTCGCCACCCAATGTCATTTTAGTTTTTATACCCGCACTGCGCAAACCATCGTCTGCCACCTTAAATGAAGGTTTGACCGTTTTCAAACTAAAACTAAAACCAGCATATTTATCGGGCACCTTGGTTACCTTTCCCAATTTAAAATCTACCTGGTATAATTGATCGGACTTTAACCAGGTTTCGGGTTTAAACTCAATTGTTCTGGCATCAAGCCAAAAAGCTTTTCCTTTTACTGAAGGGGAAAAAGAAAAAAGCGATTCTTTTACTTCTTCTCCCAATACATGCGTAGTTATGGCATCGGAAGCCAGTTGGATACGAATTGCAGATGTTTTGGAAATAGTGCCTGTAGTATAAGCATCAATGTACTTGCTGAAAGCAGGATCTACCTCAATCCACTTGTCTTTTTTACTACAGGAAAAAAAAGTAAACATTACTGTTAAACAAATAAGTGTCTGTAAAAAAGTTGCTTTGAACTTTTCAGAACTTGTAACACGAGCGGTGTTCATAAATTTGAAGTTGTTTGTTGAAGTTTTTTTGACACTGGTGGAGTCACCAAAGTCGGCATTTTTGATTTGCTATGTAAATGTTGAAATAATTTTCGATATCTCCAATAGAGAATTAAAATAATTTTAGTTAAAAGATTTGTAAATGAAAAATGGTAGTTGAATTCTTATGCAGAGCTTGTCTTGCTGAGGTACGAAGTTCCTCAACAGCTATAATAAGATGTGCTGGTGATGTGAAAAAGGTTATTCTGTTTTGAATACTTCTGCCCTGTAACTGCCGTTGGTTATGGAAGATGTAAGTTCCTGAATGTAAGAGTTGGCACTGGTTTCAACAATTTTTACATTTATTTTCAGGTCGCCGGGGATATCCACTTTGTTCTCATTTCTGATGATCTTGTCTAATTTTAATGTATATGTACAGTTATCCTGCCAGCTTATACTGAACCTGATAATTAATTTCAGTGATTCAGTAGATTCGGTCTGGTAGCCGCCCCGCCGGTCGGTGATCACTATACCGCCTACCCTTGAATCAGCAGTTCTGAATTTACCATCCCTGAATTTTGAGCAATCGAAAGGCTGGCTGTATACAAATGATGCAGGTAACAACAATAAAAAAAGTATGATAATTTTTTGCAACATTGATCTTAAATTACCTGGTTTCTTAACAGATCTTCAAATTCATCTCTTTTTCGGATGAGTTGTGCTTTACCTTCCTTTATCATTACTTCGGCTGGCTTTAACCGTGAGTTGAAATTGGATGACATTTCAAACCCATAAGCACCGGCATTATAAAAAACAAGGTAATCGCCTTCGCGTACTTCATTTAATTTCCTGTCCCATGCAAAAGTATCTGTTTCACAAATATTGCCCACTACAGTATAGATCCTTTCGGCACCCGTGGGGTTACTAATGTTTTCAATGTGGTGATAAGCCTCATACATCATTGGGCGGATGAGGTGGTTAAAGCCGCTGTTTACACCGGCAAAAACTGTAGCTGGTGTTTGTTTGACCACATTTGCTTTTACCACAAAATAACCCGCCTGGCTCACCAGGTATTTACCGGGCTCAAACCATATGGCTAATTTTTTTCCGGTTTCTTTTTCATATTGTGCAAAGGCCTGCGCCACTTTTTCGCCCAGGGGATTAATATCTGTTTCAGGATCTCCGGGTTGATAAGGCACTTTAAAACCACTGCCAAGGTCAATATATTTCAGGTCGGGAAAATGTGCCGCCATTCCAAACATTACTTCCAGCCCCTCTAAAAAAACATTTACATCTTTAATTTCACTGCCCGTATGCATGTGAATACCTTCTACATTAAGTTTTGTTGTTTTCACTACTCTTTCAATATGCCGCATCTGGTGAATAGAAATGCCGAATTTGCTGTCGACATGCCCGGTTGATATTTTAAAATTCCCTCCGGCCATAATGTGGGGGTTAAGGCGGATGCAAACAGGATATGAGTTACCGAATTTATTTCCAAACTGTTCCAGGATAGAAATATTATCAATATTAATATTTACACCCAGTTCTTTTGCCTGTAATATTTCTTCCAGGTCCACGCAGTTGGGAGTATATAAAATATCGGTTGCTTTAAAACCTGCCATCAATCCCAGTTTCACTTCATTAATACTTACACAATCCAAAGATGCACCAAGGGAATTAATGAGTTTTAAAATATTGATATTGGTGAGCGATTTACAGGCATAAAAAAAACGGGCATTACAATTTTTAAAAGCGATTTGCAATTTGCTGTATTGCTCAGCTATTCTTTCAGTATGATATACATAAACAGGCGTACCAAATTCATTGGCAACCTGTACTAATTGTTGTAAGGTTAAG
>JAYVUE010000299.1:0-7411 GCA_043788195.1 Chitinophagaceae bacterium | reverse complement strand
GCGATGATAAAATTGTTGGTATTGAAATAATGGATGCCTCTAAACATGTTAATTTGGATAAACTAATGCCAATAGAATACTTAAAAGCTTTGTAGTTTTGAAATTGAAATAAAAATTCAGTAGATAATAGTGGATACCTTCAACGATTGATGATAAACAGTTTGAGGAGTTGCAGATAAAGCTGGATTTAAAATAATTGTGTAACTCCAATCAATGAAAATTCAGATTGAACCACATACATTGCAAAGAGCAATAGAAAGACGTGCAACTGAAACTGAAATACTTGATACGATTAATTCAGGTGTTAATATCTTAGCGAAATCGGGAAGACTCGGCAAATCGAAAATTTTCCATTTGGGAATGAAAGAAACGGGCGATTTTTTGAAGAAAAAAAATTAGAAATTTACTACGTACTTGAAAATACTTATGAAATAAAAAAAATAGATTCAGATTATTTTGAGGAAGATTAATTAGCCTTCCATTAACACAATTTTTCATATCTTTTCGCTCAACTAAATAAATATTTTTATGAGATTATTACAGTGGATGTTTGCATTATTGATTTGTTCATCATTTATTTCCTGCAGTAAAGACTCTGCAACCCCTGCCCCGGTTAACATCGCCGCTAAAACCATGCTGGACACTTCTTATGGTGTAAATGCATTGCAGAAAATGGATATCTATTTACCGGCTAACAGAAGTACGGCAACTACAAAAGTGATAATACTTATTCATGGCGGCGGATGGACATCTGGCGATAAATCTGATTTTATTTCTTTAGGATTAATTGATACCCTTAAAAAAAGATTACCCGATTATGCTATTGTTAATATCAATTATCGGTTAGCCACTTTTCCCAATAACAATATTTTCCCAACCCAGGAACTGGATACAAAGGCAGCTGTGGATTTTATCTATGGTAATCGCAGTAATTATTTGATCAGTGATAAATTTGTTTTACTGGGAGCAAGTGCCGGTGGTCACCTTGCCTTATTGGAAGCCTATAAATACCATAGCCCGGTAAATATTAAAGCAGTAGTTGATCTGTACGGGCCAACCGACATGGTAGATATGTATAATAATCCCGGAAGTTATCCTTCAATTGCTATTGCTGCACTGCTCAATGGCACACCAACTACTAACCCAACTTTATACCAGCAATCAAGCCCTATCAACTTTGTAAATGCAGCCAGTTGTCCTACTATTGTTTTGCAGGGTGCATTAGATCCGCTGGTAAATCCAACAACACAATCATTAGCACTGGTAACCAGGTTAACTGCTGCAACTGTTATTAATCAATATGCTTTGTATCCATTGGTTGCACATGGACCATGGGATGTAGCCACAAGTTCTAATGCTTATGATAAGATACAGGCATTTTTAACAGCCAACGTTCATTAAACTTTTTTTCGAATTATTAATAAAAGCATTCCGCCGATACGGGATGCTTTTTTATTTTAACTTGCTAAAAAACAGATCAGATGGAATTGAACTGGATACTAAAAAAATTTGAAGATCTAACAACAGTTGAATTATATGCTATACTAAAACTGAGGAACGAAGTTTTTGTTGTTGAGCAGAATTGTATTTACCAGGATGCTGATGATAAAGACCCATTCTGTTATCATTTTATGGGTTTGCTCAATGAAAACCTTGTGGCTTATACCCGTATCATTCCGCCTGGTATTTCGTATGAATATGCCGGCATTGGCCGCGTTGTTATTTCGCCTTTGCACAGGAAAAAAGGTGTTGGCAAAGAATTAATGAAATTAAGCATAAATAATACTTTCAGTTTATTTGATTGCCCGGCTATTAAAATTGGTGCACAGGTTTATTTAAATGATTTTTATACAACATTTGGTTTTGAACGTTGCAGCAACCCATACCTTGAAGATGGCATACCACATATAGAAATGCTGCTTAAAAAATAATACGGAAAGTGCAATATTTTTTTATCAACTCCGTTTTATAAGGGTTAAACTGTGGTTTTGAACAATTTTTTTATCATCTGTACCCCGTCAAGGGCAGCCGTTGAAATAAAATATGTCCCAAACTCCGGATTGATCAATATCCAATTTTCTTTTGAAAGACTAAATCTGATCTCTGATGAAACCAAATTTATCCAACCTTGTTGGTAAATATTTGCTGCTGTTATTCATTTGTTTATTCCTTCTCAAAACATCATACCCACAAACATTATTATTAGGCAAAGGCACAGTTAAATGGGAAGCTGGTTTAAATTTTGGACCAAGTTTTTTCCTTGGCGATCTGGGTGGTAACGCAGGCAAGGGCAAAAATTCTTTAAAAGATATTAACCTCGAATTTACAAAATTCATGAAAGGGGCTTTTATTACTATGTATCCAGCCAAATGGCTTGGCTTTAGGGTTGCTGTTGATTATACTTACCTTGAAGGAAATGATAATGCCATTAAAACAACAGGTATTGATGAATTGTGGCGTAAGCAACGAAACCTTGATTTTAAAACAGATATATGGGAAATTTATGGAGCATTGGAAATTTTTCCACTCATGTTCCTTAAACGCAGATCAGAATATGAGCCCAGGTTAAGGCCCTATGTTTTATTGGGTATTGGTTTATTTCACTTCAATCCAAAAGGTTCACTTACTGATGCTAACGGAAATAAAACTTGGTACAATCTTCAACCGTTACGTACAGAAGGACAGGGAATGCCGGAATATCCTTATAGCAAGCCTTATAAACTAACGCAAATGAATATTCCATTTGGCGGTGGCATAAAATATTACATTTCAGAAAGGTTTAATTTCAGTATGGAAGTATTGTACAGAAAAACATTTACTGATTATATAGATGATGTAAGCAAAAAATATATTGATGAGAAAAACTTTGCTAAATATATGCCCGCATCTAATGCAGCTTTGGCAACACAACTTTCTGATAAAACAAACCCGATCATTTTTCCGGGTATGACAAGGTGGCCGGCGGGCACACAAAGAGGCGATAATAAAGATGGTGATACCTATTTTTCTGTTATTGCAAAGATCGGTATCCGTTTAGGACCTATAACTGAAACCTCTTTCAATAAAAGGGCTATTAAACAAACCAGGTGCCCGGGATTCTATTAAAAATTTTATATAATATTAAATGAAAACAAATTTTCACCTAAACCCAATGGCATGCATGACCGCATTATTTTTTACCACCTGCCTGTTATTGATCTATAAAACAATGTTGAGCTAAAAATAATATTAAACTTATAAAGTAGTGAGCGATACAACTGACGTCAACCCCCAAGGATAGCTGAGAATATTTTTATGTTTACAGATTACCCCTGAAACCACATTTTAACAGACTTCGTTAACATCCTTACACTTTACTTAAAAAGATCCATGGTTATGAGACATGGATTTTTTTATTTACTTAATTTTGGAATCCCGGATTTTTTCTCTTTCTTTAACTTATTAAAAAAAATATGCAAACATTAACTAAATGGACGACCTATGCATTTTTTTGTATCATTTTATGCTCCTGCCAATTTAAATGCAGTCTTGGTAAAACAAAAGATACGCCTAAAGAAAATAAAACAACATCAAACCCCGAAACAAACAAGGATGGTACTTTACTAACTAATAATATTTCACTCACCAGTAAAGGATTTAAAGTCAGGAAAGCCATTTTGTTATACCCTGATAATACACCCGTTCCGGATGGCAATACTATTAATTTAAATGAAAAGATCAAGATTGCATTATATATTGATGAAGGCTGGAATCTAACAAATGGAAGAGCTTTTGTTGGTGCTGCTGAAAAAATTTCAACAGATGCTGGTGTAACCGTAGTTGAAACAGATGATCTGTTTGCAGATGATTCCAGAACAGGTTTTAGAGCTGAAGATGCTAAACTTATCAGCTTGTCAGCTATTATTACAAGTGAAGACAGAAGTATAAACTATTATGTGGTTAACTTCAGGATATGGGATAAAAACGGGGATAGTGAAATTAGAGGGCACTACAATTTTTATATAAAACATTGATCACTTCATTAACTGTAGTTCATGTTTTAAAAAAAGTGCGGTAAAACTTTCTTTACTATTGATCAGGTCTTCCGGTACGCCTTCAAACAGTATTCTTCCTCCCCCATCACCTCCTTCGGGGCCGATATCTATGATATGGTCTGCCACTTTTATTACATCCATATTATGTTCAATCACCAATACTGTGTTGCCCCTGTCTACCAGTTTATTTAATACATCAAGCAAATGTTGTATGTCCTGAAAATGAAGCCCCGTAGTGGGTTCATCTAAAATATAAAATGTTTTACCAGTATCTTTTTTACCTAATTCCGTTGACAATTTTACACGCTGCGCCTCACCACCGCTAAGGGTAACCGCACTTTGCCCCAATGTGATATAACCTAACCCAACATCCTGCAATACTTTTATTTTTCGATAGATATATGGCACTGCCTGAAAAAATTCAACGGCTTCATCCACAGTCATATTCAATACATCGCTGATAGATTTCCCTTTATACCGAATCTCAAGTGTTTCGCGGTTATAACGTTTACCATTACATTTTTCGCAATGCACATAAACGTCGGGCAAAAAATTCATTTCAATAACCCGCATACCACCACCTTCACAAACATCACAACGGCCACTTTTTACATTGAATGAAAACCGACCTGCAGTATAGCCCCTTATTTTTGCTTCCGGAACAGCAGCAAATAATGTTCTTATATCAGTAAAGAATCCACAATAGGTTGCAGGGTTGCTCCGGGGGGTTCTGCCAATCGGACTTTGGTCTATCTCTATTACTTTATCAATTTGCTCAAGCCCCTTTATACTTTTATAGGCCAGTGGGTTCATTTTGGAATTATAACAAAATTTGCTCATTAGCGGATATAGTGTTTCATTGATCAGTGTTGATTTACCACTTCCGCTTACCCCGGTGATCAAAATGAGTTTGCCCAGTGGAAATTTTACATCTACCTGTTTTAAATTATTTCCACTCACCCCTTTCAATTCGATAAATTTTTCATTACCGGGCCTTCTTTTTTCAGGAATCCGAATATTTTTTGTACCTAGTAAATATTGTGCAGTTTCTGAGTTTGACTGCAATACTACTTCAACTGTTCCCTGAACAACTATCTCACCGCCATGCATACCTGCTTTTGGTCCGATATCTACAAGGTAATCTGCTGCCAGCATTATTTCCTTATCATGTTCTACCACTAAAACACTGTTACCAATATCACGTAAATTTTGTAACGCACCAATCAGTCGCTGGTTATCACGCTGATGCAAACCTATACTTGGTTCATCCAGAATATAGGTAATACCCTGTAACTGCGAGCCGATCTGTGTTGCCAGCCTGATCCGCTGTGATTCGCCACCACTAAGGGTTTTTGAAGGCCGGTTTAAAGACAGATAGGTTAAACCAACATTCAATAAAAATTCAAGTCTTTCCCTTATTTCCTTCAACACATCTTTTGCGATAGCATTTTGTTTATTGTTTAAACGCAGTTCAAGCCCATCCATCCAGGCAGCAAGATTATCCAGGTTCATTGCTCCCAGTTCTGCAATATTTCTTTTATCTATTTTAAACCAAAGACTTTCTTTTTTTAATCTTGTACCATTGCAGCTACTGCACTCAGCCAGGTCCATATATTTTTCAACCCATTCTCTTAATACTTCGGTGCTTTGTGATGAAGTAAACCATCTTTTTAACATTGGAATAATTCCCTCATAACTTCCTGTATAAATTTGAGGAATGGTTTCATCAGTTCCATCAATTTCCAAAGCAGGATTTATGCCCTGGTCACCATATAACAGCAAATTCATTTGTGCAATGGGTAGATCCTTTATAGGTTTATCGAGATTGATCTTATATTTTTTTGCAAACAAAACTACCTGCATAAAAACACCGGCTTCTCTTTCTTCTCCCAATGGTGCGATACCGCCTTCTTTTACAGATTTTGTATTATCCGGCAACACTAACGCCATATTAATAGCGTACATATTCCCTAATCCTTTACAAACCGGGCAGGCACCATAAGGAGAGTTAAAAGAAAAAGCATTCGGTGAAGGTTCTTCATAACTGATACCCGTGTCTTCACACATTAATTGTTTGCTGTATTGAACAACTTTATTTTCATCATTGATCAAAAGAAACATCAGGTCTTTTCCAATCTGTAAAGTTTTTTGAACGCTTTGGCTTAAGCGCAATCGCATATCATCCGTAACAGTTAGTCTATCAATCACCACTTCAATATCATGTATCTTATACCGGTCTACCTGCATTCGCGGACTAAGGTCCAGCACTTCACCATCTACCCTGATCTTTACATAACCCTTCTTACGAATGTCTTCAAACAATTCGCGGTAATGGCCTTTACGTCCTCTAACCAATGGTGCAAGTATGCTGATCTTTTTGTCATTGTATTTTGAAAATATGTTGCTTACAATTTCTTCTTCGCTGAACTGCACCATTTTTTTTCCGGTATTGTAGCTATAAGCCTCTCCTGTCCTGGCATACAACAAACGCAAAAAATCATAGATCTCTGTAACGGTACCAACAGTACTACGAGGGTTTTTATTGGTGGTTTTTTGTTCAATGGAAATTACAGGCGACAACCCGGTTATCTTATCAACGTCAGGACGTTCCATATCGCCAACAAACTGTCTTGCATATGCGCTGAAACTTTCCATATAACGACGCTGTCCTTCGTTATAGATCGTATCAAATGCCAGTGATGATTTTCCACTACCACTTACACCTGTAAAAACCACCAATTTGTTTTTAGGGATCCTAATATCAATATTCTTAAGGTTATGTTCCCTTGCGCCAAATACTTCTATAAAATCGTTATGGATTATGTCTGTTGTCAAAACTTTCTTTCCTTTCGCCATATGAATGTACTTAGCCTAAAGATACAAAAAAATAGGTTTACGATTTGTTGCAAAAGCTGTGATTTGGTAAATTACAGTTCAATTTTTACCAATGGCGTTTAACTTGTTTGGAAAGAAAAAAAATGATGAAATAATGAGGAGTTCTTTATTCACTAATGTCAAAATAAAAAATATTTCCCGGAAATACAAATGAGCAAGGTTAAATTTACTGGTAAACAAAAAAATAAGATACGGAAAAATAATTTATTGGCCGAAAGCCTTTGTGGCATTGATATTTTAACCGAATACAAAGCTGTAATAAAAAAATTATTTGGAAATTAAATAATTGTGCCGGTATCTTTGTACCAGTTCTTTAGTTATCGCTTATCAAGAAAGGCAGAGGGTAATGGCCCGATGAAGCCTTGACAACCTATCCCGACATGTGTCGGGAAAAGGTGCCAATTCCATCTATTTGTTATGCTGAGTTTATCGATGCACAACAAATGGAAAGATAAGTCAGATCCAAAGCTTAAAAAATATTT
>JAYVUE010000298.1:0-5724 GCA_043788195.1 Chitinophagaceae bacterium | reverse complement strand
TTGACAGCTCACTGGCCTCCCTTAAGATGAAAAAAGACAGCACCCTGTCGGGGCTTAAAATGCAGCGTGACAGTACCTACCACGCATTAGTAAAAAATGATTCAGTAAAGATCGGTAAAGAATTTGCCGATAAAGAAAAATGGGAAAAACTAAAAACCATTACTACATACCCTGTCCTTAATGCTGGAGATGGTTCGGGCGTGATAACTGTGAAAGACCCTACAGAGATCCCTGATCCCAATATCGACTATAAACTACTCTTTGAACTGGTAATGAATAACCCTGATTCACTTGCCAAAGATATTAATAGCGGTTTAGCAGAAATGGTCAGGAAGATCAATCTGCATGTTGCATCTGGTATACCGTTAAAGAAAATAATCCCGGTTCTTGTTATACACGCCGGGGCCTTATTTGCTTTTACAACCAATGCTTTTTATAAGGTAAAATACAAAACAGATAATCCTAATCTCAAACTGATTAATGACCTTAAAAATATTGGAACCAAATTCATCGGCTGCGGGCAGGCGATGGCGTTTATAGGCCTTAAAAAAGAAGAGTTGCTGCCAGATGTAAAAGTATCCATAACAGCCCAAACAGTGTTATCTCATTACCAGCTGAAGGGATATGTATTGTACCAGATATTTTGATGAAGCTATGGAGGCAGGTACAAGGATCAGCAGGCCATCCTGTTAATTATTGGACGCCATTCAATTATTAATATATTTTTGGCTTAGCTGTTTTTGTTGTTATAGTATATTTACTACAAACAGGATACAAACATTGAGTAAAGCCTGAAAAAATTATGCTTTACCTGATCAAGACATTACTGAAGCGGTTTATTATCACCAGTTCAAATATTCCTTTGGGAGGTAAACTGTTTTCTCCACTTTTGGCAAAGTCGCTAACTACAAATTGCTTAATTTTGATGATGGCTTTGGGGGCCTTCTCACAGGAAAGGAACCTGACCTATATTATTAAAAAAAGTAGGAACGATGTTAATTAAAGAGATCAGGAGCGGCACTAAGATCACCCTTAAAATGGAAACCAATATTAAGACCAGTTTTATTTTCACGGTTACTGCAAGGGGTGTTGAAGAAGCTATATATGATAAGGGCGTATTGCAATACTTCTTATGTGCATCAAAGACGAAACGGCACGGATAAAGTGAACAAGTATATGAAATACATCAACAATAATTATGTTTTATACAATGGCGAAAAAGTAGAAAAACTAGCAATCGGGCCTGTCTATTATAATCTTGTTTGTTTGTACCTGCATGAGCCGGTTGCCAGTAAAGTTATTTATTCAGATAAATACGAACGGTTCCTTCCGATCATAAAACTGGGCGAACATCATTATAAAATAGGGTTCCCTGATGACAGCAATAATGAATATTATTATGAAAATGGTACCTGTAAAAGAATAGAGATCAATAAACTTTCTTTTCAGCTGTTATGGAATTAAAATGATGATGATGCCCGCGATCTTAACGATACCCGTCTTTTTGGTTTGTTATACTTTGCTGATGTTTCAGTTTAAACTAGCCAATAGCAAAAGGGCTTATGATGTGAAAGCTTCATTGATAAATACCGGCAGCCTGGCCCCGGTTATTAAACGTAATATCAATGGATTGATAATTTTTTCAGCAGGCATCATTATTTTTTTGTTTATGCCATATACTTTCACTTTTTTTCAATGGACATGGACCAATACAAGTATTTTGTTTACCTTTTTATTGTCAGGTTTGTGTATTACAATATCCTTATTATCCGGAGTAAAAAATGCGCAGCCGTATCCTGGTATTTCACTAAAACAAACAAGCGTTTACTTCTTCAGCCGTATTCCATTTCTTTTTGCCTATGAGATTTTTTTTCGTGTAATTCTGTTCCAGGTTTGTCTTTCTGTTTTTTCTGTTCCGGTTTCATTTGCCATCAATTTTGTATTGTACGTCCTGTTACATATCTACAGTTCCCGTAATGAATTTATTGGGTCTATGCCCTTTGGGTTGGTATTATGTTATATTACTTTTTTATATCAATCAGTTTATCCTGCCATTATCCTTCATTTATCCGTTTCTTTGCCATTCGAATTATTAGTTTTAAGCAGGTGGGGGGAAAAAACAAAGAACGTATTTGTATGAAACTATTTATCACAGGTGTAACAGGCTATATCGGTAATAAAATAATGCTTGCTGCTATAAAAAAAGGCTATAGTGTAAATGCTTTTACCAGGCAAACTGATATAGACAAACAAATAAAACATCCAGACATACAGTATTTCTTTGGTAACATTGCTGATACTGATTCACTGAATAACGCAATGGCAGGTTGTGATGCGGTATTTCATGTGGCGGGTCTTACACAACTTTGGAATAAAGACCGATCATTATTTTATCATGTAAATGTTGATTTTACCAGAAATATACTGGAAGCTGCATGGAATCAGGAAATAAAAAAAGTTATATTTACAAGTAGCTGTGCTGTATTGGGGCCTTCGTTTGAAGACCCCGTTGCTGAAGAAGACCCCAGGATAACACCTTATGAAAATGATTATGAGATATCCAAACACTGTGCTGAAGAATTATTAAAAGAGTATGCAGACAAAGGTTTATTTACTGTTAGCGTAAGGCCTTCAAGGGTTTATGGCCCGGGGCTTTGGACACATGGCAATCCTATTAATAAATTTATCAGGGATATATTAAAAAGAAAATTTTCTTTTGTGCCTAAAACCAAAACCATGGTTGGCAATTATGTTTTTATCGATGATGTTGTAGAAGGTCACTTTCTGGCTTTGAAAAACGGACTTAGTGGGGAAGAGTACAATTTAGGCGGAGAGAATATTACTTATGACCAATTCTTTGAACAGATCAGGCAGGAAGCCGGGAAAAAAATAAGGTACTTTTCAATTTCCAAAGCCGTTTTAAAAATAGGATTTACTTTAATTTTTGTTACCAAAAGATTGCTTAATAAACATACTCATATGAATCCAAAAATAATTAACCGGCTTTTTCAAAACCGTGCAGTAAGTTGTGATAAGGCTGTTAACCAGTTAGGCTACCGTATTACTCCATTTAGAGTTGGCTTGGCTCAAACGGTTCAATTTTTAATAAAAGAGAATTATGTATAAACCATATGCTTTAATTACTGGTGCCAGCGAAGGGCTTGGTAAATACATTTCTTTAGAATGTGCAAGAAGGCAAATGAACCTTGTTTTGGTTGCATTACCAAACAGTAATTTTACACGGTTAGCAAAATACCTTGAAAAAAAATACAAAATTGATGTTTTGTGTTTTGAACTTGATCTTTCAGACATTAACAGTTGTCATCAATTATATAAAGAAGTTAAAGAAAAGGATATCATTATTAATACGCTTATTAATAATGCCGGAATGGGTGGAACTTTTTTCTTCGATGAAAAGAACGCTGATTATTATGCAAAACTGCTTTCGCTTAACGTCACAACTCCTACGCTTTTATGCCGATTGTTTTTAAATGATCTGGAAAGATCTTCCCCTTCTTATATTTTAAATGTGAGCAGCCTGGCCGGTTTGTTTTCGTTACCCAAAAAACAAGTATATGGTGCCACTAAATCTTATCTTTTATCTTTTTCTAAAAGTCTTAGACAGGAATTAAAAAACGAAAATGTATCTGTCTCGGTTTTGTGTCCGGGTATCATGAATACAAATTGGCGCTTATTATTAGCCAATCGTACAACTGGCACCTGGATCATGCGTCAATCAGTAATGGAACCAATGAAGGTAGCTGGTATTGCTATAAAATCTATGTTGAATAAAAAAGAAGTAACCATTCCCGGTTTCTGGAATCATTTCTTTATTTTTCTGAGTTGGATCATCCCTGGAAAAATAAGGAAAATGATGATCAATTTTCAGATCAAAAGTGTACTTAAATCAGAGGCGGCGGTTGTAAGGGTTTTAAAACAAAGACAACAATTGGCTACTGCCAGATGATCGAAAAAAGAATTATTTACCCATAAATATTAATACTGTTTAAATTTCAACTACACTGGCCCTGCCCCAACCCCTACCAGGGAGAGAGAACTCGGAGTTGGCAACTTCTAAATTCAACCATAATTTCCTGAGGGGGTTACCGCCCTGGTATTGGCACCACCGGCAAACTTTCGTTACCCGTTTCATTCACAGACTGCACGGCAAAAAAATAATTATCTTTTGAATAAGGTAACCGCATTTCCGTTTCTGTGGTAAATATTTTTTTCTGCCAGGTGGCGCTGGTGGTTTCTCTTACTAAAACATAATAGCCCTTTACTTTACCAAATTTTGGGATCTTCCAGGTTAGGAAAGTAGAGTTGGTTAATTTCCTCACTTCCATCTTTACAGAGTCGGGCATTGAAGGGCCTTTAGCAAGGTTGGCCAGGTTGCATAAATTTAACCCGGTATTTTTTTGTAAGTATTCAAAATCAATATGCGCAGTAAGATCACCATAGTTAATATTGTTTTCTGTTCTTATATCCTGGTGTTGGTGAGTATAATTTTCATTCATCTCGGTAAAGCGTACTGCTGCAAATCCACGTTGAACAAAGGGTGTATGATCACCGCCGCGTAAAAACCTGTCGTTACGGTAAATCATCACTACCTGAAGGTTGTCAATATATCTTTCGCCTGTTTCTTTAATATAACGGGCAAGCTGACGTGCTTTTCCGTCATTTTCCAAACCAAGGTTACGGATATTAACTGCATTTTTTTCTGTTTCAAAAGCTGGCAGGCCTTCACTGAAAACACGTATCCGGGTGTTATCAATAATATTTGTTTCATTACTGTTATTGCTGCCCATAATATCATTATTGAGAACGGCTTCAATGTTCCAGTTTTCTTTTTTTGCTTTTTCACTCATGAAGGTTGATCCTAATAAACCCTGTTCTTCTCCGCTTACAGTTACAAATATTATTGTAGCCGGAAAATTTTGTTTACTCATTATCCTTGCACATTCTATCACGGTTGCTGTGCCACTACCGTCATCGTCAGCACCAGGGGCGTCTCCGATACTGTCTGTTGGGCTACTGCGCATATTATCGAGGTGGCCACTGATAATAAAAATGCGGGTATCCGTTGGGTCTGTTCCTTTTAAAGTGGCCATTACATTGCCAAGTATCAATGATCTGTCAACCCGCTTACCATCGGGCAGCAAAGTAGTTGTATCAATAATAGCGGTTAACCGGCCGTTAGATTGTTTTGCCATTGCATTGAATCTTCCCAGCACCCAGTTACGTGCAGCACCAATACCCCGGCCTGGATCTGTTTGTGTGCTTAAAGTATTTCTGGTGCCAAAAGCAACAAGTGTTTTTATGTATGATTGCAGGGAATCAGCCGAAACTTCTTTTACCATTTTCTCAATCAAGGGGTCGCGTTGTATGATGGTTTGTGAAAATAGCTGTGGGGTATAAAAAATCAATGCAACAAAAATTAACCGTTTCATAAATGATAAGTTGAACTTAAATGTACGAAGAAAGAAGTAATAGGATTGAAACAGCAGCTTTATAACTGATGTGTTTTTGAGAGCTGAAACCAGTGATATGTAACTTAGCAGAGATTTGTAAAAACAGGGATATTATAAACTTATACCGGCGCAAAACTTCCCATAGGGAAACCTTGCGCCGGTATAAAAGATCGTTCTATTTTATTATAACTAATCTCTCCAATGACTTTTAATTGTAAATATGATCAGGTAATCATCATTTGCATCTTTGTGA
>JAYVUE010000297.1:0-4164 GCA_043788195.1 Chitinophagaceae bacterium | reverse complement strand
GGGTTTTTTATTTTTGCTACTGATTGTAAAATGGGTGGAACAGCTTCATAAATATTCCAGACTGTTTTACCCAATGGATCATCCGGCATATGTTTTTTACCGAATTCCATTTGTGCAGAAAACCTCGGGTCTGTTTTTCGCAAAACGGCATGCCCATATCCCGGAACCACTTTTCCTTCAGCCAGTGTTTTTTTTACATACTCCTCAATTTGTTCTTTCGTAGGAGTTTCGGACCCTATCTGTTCCCGCAATTCAAATATCCATTTTATTACTTCTTGGTTAGCCAGGCCATGCAAAGGTCCGGCCAATCCATTCATCCCGGCGGCAAAACTTAAATAAGGATCACTTAATGCTGAACCAACCAGGTGAGTAGTATGTGCAGATACATTGCCGCCTTCGTGATCAGCGTGAATGGTCATATACAAACGCATCAACTCGTGAAATCCTTCTTCTTCAAATCCCATCATATGTGCAAAATTACCCGACCAGTCTAAAAGGCCATTGGGTTGAATGTGTTCACCGTTTTTATACTTACGGCGATAAATATACGCTGCAATTCGTGGCAGGCGTGCAATCAGATCCATCGTATCATCAAAAACGGCATCCCAATAATCTTTTTTATTCATGCCTTTTGCGTAACGTTTTGAAAACTGGCTTTCTGTTTGTAAACTCATTATGGCCACCACAAACTGCGTCATAGGATGTGTACTCAACGGTAAGGCTTCAATTGTTGCAAATACATGATTGGGCACATGGCTCCTGCGCTGCCATACACTGCTGATATGATGAACATCGGTTTCATCCGGCAGTTCGCCAACCAACATCAGGTAAAACAAACCTTCGGGTAATGGTTCCGAACCATCAGGTGCTTTTGGTAGTTTTTCTCTTAATTCAGGAATAGAGTATCCGCGAAAACGAATACCATCCTGGGCATCCAACAGGGAAGTTTCGGAAACTAACCCGGTTATACCACGCATACCCTGGTAGATCTGACTTAATGTTACTTCGCCTATCTTTTTATCGCCATGTTCTTTCAGCAATTCTTTTATTTCGATTGCAACATGATCAGCTTTTTCTTTAAATCTTTCTTTAATTATACCCATTATCTGACATTAAATAAATTTACAAAAATCTTTTTCAATTATATTTTCCTTACTGGTATTAAAAAAAAAGGAATGTTTAAAATTACGATGCATCCGCCTTTAAAACAAAAGTTTTACAATAAAGTTCAGCGGCTGAAATCAAGACTCCTCTTTTTTATTTAGGTGCTTTTTTATAGAGATAATAAGCCAAAAATCCAAAGATAAAATTGGGCAACCAGGCTGCCAGAAAAGGAGTAAAACTTCCTTTGGTAGCAAAAACTATTGTAAACCGGCTGAATAAAATATAAAGTACACTGATCACAACACCTACGGCAAGATGTACACCACTACCACCCCTTATTCTGCGGGATGCCAATACTGCACCTATAATAGTAAGGATCATTACGGAAACCGGAATAGCATCCCTGTTGTATCGTTCTACCAAAAGCGTATTCAAAGATTCCGATCCTCTTAATCTTTCCTGCTTAATAAATTCTTCTAACTGAGGCGTTGGCAATTGATCTTTCAGATATTCATCCTTACGCAGATCTAATGGTTTAAAATTATAATTCCTAAACAATACCTGTGAACGTTTTACCTGTTCTGTAATACTATCAATTACCCGTTCAACAGCGTTTTCAAATTTCCATCTTCGCCCGGCACTATCCCAACTAAAAGTTTCGGCCCGGAAATTATATGTTAATTTATTTTTTTTGAAACGTTGCTCAAAAAAACCGTTACCCGATTTTGAAACTGTATCATACCCACGTATGCCAGCATAAGCAAAAGAGTCAATACGGAAATACAGATTTTGCTTGTATGTATTATTACCTTTATTACCAAAGTTCGGATCAACATATCTTGTTTCAAAATTGGCCCATTTCTTGTTAGCTTTGGGAACAATATATTGATAGCCCAACCATAATAATGTAGTTAATAAAGCACCACCAACTATAAAAGGCATTAAAAATCTTTGAAAACTTACACCGCTGCTAAGGATAGCTATAACTTCTGACCTGTTAGCCATTTTAGACGTAAAAAAAATGACAGAGATAAATACAAATAATGGAAACAGCATGGCATCGATCCGGGGAATAAAACCAAAATAATAATCAGTGATAATTCGCCAGGCCGGTAATTTAGACTTTACAAAATCATCAGTTTTTTCACTGATATCTACAACTACAACTATGGCAGTAAAAAGTACAAGGCAAAACAAAAAAGTGCTTAAGTATTTGAACAGTATGTAGCGGTCAATTATTTTAAACATGACAATAAACTGGTAGCTGCGTAGCTTTTAGTAAGCAAATGTAACTTAAAAAGGAATTGTATAAAAACTGCCTGCGGTAAAGGATTGTGAAAGATGAGCAGGTTTAGAAGGTTTAGAAGGTTTAGAAGGTTTATGGTGTACTCAACCTTCTAAACTTCTTCAACCAACGTACTAACTCCCTTCGCAGCTATCCATCCTGTAGTCCATGCATTTTGAAAATTAAATCCACCAGTGATCCCGTCTACATTAATAACCTCACCTGCAAAAAACAAGCCGGGCAATATTTTACTTTGCATGGTATTAAAATTGATCTCATTCAATTGAATACCACCGGCAGTAACAAATTCTTCTTTAAAAGTTGTTTTGCCCTTTACTACAAATTCATGTGTACACAGGTTTTTGATAAGTTTATTTTGTTCTTTTGCCGGCAGGTCGGCCCAACGCCATTCATCTTTAATCCCCGAAACCAAAAGAAGGTGTTCCCATAACCGATTGGGTAATGCAAAAGGATTACGGTTAATTATTTTTTGTGCAGCCAGACCAAAACGAAGTTGCTGAAATTTCTCTCTTAAATTATTTTCATTGTAACCAGGAATCCAGTTTACAACAATTGCAAATTGCCAATTGTTAATTGCCATTTCCCTTGCCCCCCATGCAGAAAGTTTTAATACAACAGGGCCACTCATTCCCCAATGGGTGATCAGCAAAGGGCCGTCTGCCAAAAGTTTAGTGCCTTCTATTTTTACGTTAACTTTTTCGATGGATACTCCCATCAGTGAAGTAATATCATTTCCCGGCATATTAAAAGTAAAAAGCGAAGGAACAGGCTCTTCAATATGATGACCCAATTTTTTCAACCATTCAAACTGAATTGGTTTTGGATAACCACCACTTGCAATACAAACATAATCAGTTTCCATTTGCACTCCGTCCTTAAAACTTAAAGTCCATCTGCAAGATGCTGTGCATTGACCATCCGCAGAATCCTGTGCATTGTCTATTGCCAATTCTTTTACTTCCCTGTTCATTAAAATTTTCACCTTATATTTATTCGCTTCATCCACAAGGCATTTGATAATTGTATCTGATGAATTGCTTAGGGGGAACATACGTCCGTCTGCTTCTGTTTTTAATTGAACTCCTCTTTCTTCAAACCATTTTATTGTATCATTAGTAAAAAAATGATGGAATGCCTTTTTTAAAAAAACGCCCCCCCTGGGGTATTGTTTTATCATTTCGGCAATACTAAAGCAGGCATGTGTAACATTACACCTTCCACCTCCGCTTATCCTTACTTTACTCAATAATTTATTACTCTTTTCCATGATCATCACTTCCAGTAAAGGGTTTAACCTCGCCGCATTAATTGCGCAAAAAAATCCTGCAGCACCTCCGCCAATAACTATTAATCGTTTTTTATTCATTGCCGCAAATGTGTATCTTGAATCGTAAAAATACAACATTCAACATTCAACTTCATGGCACAAAACATTACAAAAAGACTTTTGAAAGAAATGCCGGTTATTTCTTATCATGGGATCAGGGAACATTTAAAGACAGGGCATATTTTTTTCAGTAGCGGTAGCTATGCATTTTCAGGCATCATACAAAAATTAACTAAAAGCACCTGGAGCCATGTTGCTGTAATTTATAAAGATGAGGAATTGGGCAGGGTGCTTGTACTGGAAGCAGAACCACGCATTGGTATACGCCTGATCCCATTGTCGAAATACTTAAACGATTATAAAGGAAAGAAAAGGCCATATAAGGGACAGGTTGCTATTGCTCAATTAAATTTTGATATTGAAAAAG
>JAYVUE010000296.1:0-14992 GCA_043788195.1 Chitinophagaceae bacterium | reverse complement strand
TTAAGAATTAAGAGTTTAGAGTGTAGAGTTAAGAATTAAGAGTTTAGAGTGTAGAGTTTAGAATTAAGAGTTTAGAGTTTAGAATTAAGAGTTTAGAGTGTAGAGTTTAGAGTGTAGAGTTAAAAATTAAGAGTTATATTAACTTCTATACTCTTAACTCTAAACTCTACACTCTACAAATACCTCAACGGATTTCTCCTTGCATTAAGGATATATCTTTTGATATTCACCCAGAAAGCCACAAATAAATAAATGATAACAGGCGAACCCATTGTAAGAAAAGAAATATAAATAAAATATTTACGAATAGTTACTGTAGCAATGCCCATTTTTTCACCAATTGCAGTGCATACACCAAATACATGCCATTCGATAAAATTTTTAAACCGGTTCATTATGTAAAATTAAACAGATTTTTTTCTAAAAACAAGTGTTTTCTATAATCCCAGTTTTTCAGTAAATTTGCAAATTGATTTGAAGATTTGACAATGTGCCGATTCCTTCAGTCCAAAAAATCATCAAATCTCCAAATTATCTAATTAAGAAATTACCAAATTAGTACTATGGCTTTCGACATTGAAATGATCAAAAATCTGTACGCTAACTTCAGCACCCGAATTGATGCAGCCCGAAAAGCAACGGGTAAACCACTAACCTTAACTGAAAAAATATTATATGCTCATCTTTGGCAAGGGGCTGCCGGCAAGGCTTACGAAAGAGGAAAAGATTATGTAGATTTTGCACCCGATCGTGTTGCTATGCAGGATGCTACTGCACAAATGGCTTTATTGCAGTTTATGCAAAGTGGACGTACACAGGTTGCGGTTCCTTCTACTGTACATTGCGATCACCTTATTCAAGCCGAAACAGGTGCTGTGGCTGATCTTTCAAAAGCAAAAACACAGAATAAAGAGGTTTATGATTTTCTGGCATCAGTATCAAATAAATACGGTATCGGTTTTTGGAAACCCGGTGCAGGTATCATTCACCAGGTTGTTTTAGAGCAATATGCTTTCCCCGGAGGGATGATGATCGGAACAGATTCGCATACCGTTAATGCAGGCGGTTTGGGTACCATTGCTATTGGTGTTGGTGGTGCAGATGCCTGTGATGTTATGGCTGGACTAGCCTGGGAACTGAAATTTCCAAACCTTATCGGAGTTAAGTTAACCGGTAAATTAAGCGGATGGACAGCATCCAAAGATATCATTCTTAAAGTAGCTGGCATTCTTACAGTAAAAGGTGGAACAGGTGCAATTCTCGAATATTTTGGAGAAGGTGCAACTTCTCTTTCATGTACAGGTAAAGGAACCATTTGCAATATGGGGGCTGAGATAGGCGCCACTACTTCGATATTTGGTTATGATCCCAAAATGGCCGACTACTTAAAAGGAACTGGCAGATCAGATGTTGCGGCAGCTGCGGATGCCATTGCGTCTTACCTTACCGGTGATGATGAAGTTTATACTGATCCGGAAAAATATTTTGACCAGGTGATCGAAATTAATTTATCAGCATTAGAGCCACATATCAATGGCCCGTTTACCCCTGACCTGGCCTGGCCGATCTCAAAATTTGCAGATGCGGTAAAAGTAAACGGATGGCCCGAACAATTGGAAGTTGGGTTAATTGGTTCCTGCACCAACTCATCTTATGAAGATATTACCCGGGCCGCTTCCATTGCAAAGCAGGCTACTGATCATGGAATGAAAGCAAAAGCAGAATTTACGATCACCCCGGGATCAGAGCAGGTAAGGTATACCGTTGAAAGAGATGGCTACCTTGGTATTTTTGAAGAAGTGGGCGGAGTGGTATTGGCAAATGCCTGCGGGCCCTGTATCGGTCAATGGGCCAGGCATTCAACCGACCCTAACCGCAAAAATTCTATTCTAACTTCTTACAACCGCAACTTCTCAAAAAGAAATGACGGCAATCCCAATACACATGCATTTGTAGCTTCGCCCGAAATAACAACAGCACTCACTATTGCGGGTACACTATTATTTAATCCATTAACAGATTATCTGACAAATGAAAAGGGTGAAAAATTTAAGCTCGAAGAACCTATGGGAATTGAAATGCCATTAAAAGGTTTCGCTGTTGAAGACGCAGGATTTCAGGCACCGGCAGAAGATGGCAGTAAAATTGAAGTGCTTGTGTCGCCTGTTTCTGAACGACTTCAGTTATTAGCCCCTTTTGCCGAATGGGAACATAAAGATCTTAATGGATTAAAATTATTGATCAAGGCAAAAGGAAAATGTACAACTGATCATATTTCTATGGCCGGTCCATGGCTAAAATTCAGAGGGCATCTCGACAATATCAGTAATAATATGTTGATCGGCGCACTTAATTTTTTCAATGAAAAAACAGATTGTGTAAAAAATCAATTGACGGGAGAATATGGATCTGTACCAGCTACACAAAGAGCATATAAAGCTGCAGGCATTGGATCAATTGTAGTAGGTGATGAAAATTATGGCGAAGGTTCATCAAGGGAGCACGCCGCCATGGAACCCAGGTTCTTAGGCGTTAGAGCAGTATTGGTAAAATCATTTGCCCGTATACATGAAACCAATTTAAAGAAACAGGGAATGCTGGCATTAACCTTTGCCAAAAAAGAAGATTATGATAAAATACTGGAAGATGATTCGATAGATATTGAAGGGTTATTGGCATTTGCCCCCAATAAAGCTTTGCAGGTAGTTTTAAATCATGCCGATGGGAGTAACGAAACCATACAGGTAAACCATACTTATAATCAACAGCAGATAGGATGGTTTAAAGCCGGTGCTGCATTGAATATCATTCGCAGGGAGTTTGAAAATAATCAGTAACCCAACGCATCTGCTTACAATAAATCCCGTGATCATTTGACGGGATTTTTATTTATTCAGGAATTTATAAATTAATTGATGTTTAAACATTAATTTAGTTTATCTTTATAAAAAATTAATAACCATGGCAACAAAAAACTGGGTCACAGACCCCACGCACAGCGAAATAAAATTTAAAGTTAAACACCTGATGATCACCAACGTAACAGGTAGTTTTGATATTTTTAATGTGACTGCACAAACTGATGGCGAAGATTTTACAAAGGCAAAGATTAGTTTTACCGCTGATGTTAATTCGATCTCAACAGGAAATGAACAAAGAGATGGCCACCTTAAAAGTGAGGATTTCTTTGATGCAGCAAATCATCCGCAAATAAAATTTACAGCCACTAAATACGAATCGGTAGATAATGATGGTTCTTTTACTTTATATGGTGATCTTTCGATAAGAGAAACAACTAAAAATGTAAAGCTGGATGTAGAATTTGGAGGCATTGTTAAAGATCCTTACGGAAATACTAAAGCTGGTTTCACCATCAATGGTAAAATAAACCGCAAGGATTTTGGTTTAAAATGGGATGCTGTTACCGAAGCAGGTGGCATAGTTGTAAGTGATGAAGTGAGAATTGCCTGTGAGATACAATTGATAGAGCAGCAATAAAATAAACTTATTTAAAAAGCGAAACAAAACTGTTTCGCTTTTTTATTTTCAAATAAAAAATATAAATAGCAGGTGGTTGAACTAATTTATTCTGCCTCTTAACCTGTGCTTTTTCCGATGCCCCATAGCTGCTACTGCAACTGTACTTTTGTTTTTAAAATCATCAGAGATCACACTGATATTACCGTCAACTTCTAAAATGGCCAGGTCAACATGCTGAATATCCTTAACACCATGTTCCCTTACAGCTGCTTCAAGTTCTTCCAGTGTAATTTCAGCTTTTTTAAGATTATGTTCCTGCAACTTGCCATTATAAATAAGTAATTCAGATTTTCCCTGTAGCAGTTCACTGAATCTCTTATTGCGGTAAAATATCCTCTTTAAAACAAAGTTGAATATAAACAGGGAAATAGCAGCTACCAGGCCACCTTGTAATGTCGAATCTGAACCCACCATGGCATTTTGAACAGCATTACTGATCAATAAAATAAATACCAGGTCTGTAACCGATAACTGGGCCAGCTCTTTTTTTCCGAAAATGCGTATAGCAATGATCACAAAAAAATAAACAGCTAAACACCGGAGAACGATCTGTACATAACCGTTTTCAAATAACTCTTTCATACACACAATTTAAACAATTATTTGTTGGTTCTTAGTGTAATCCTATTTATTTAACGTACATTAAACCATACTTTTTTACTATCGTTCCAGTTACCATTGTAATTTAAGGTCAACTCCTCTCCTTTTTCAATTATACGTACTGTTTTTACAAAAATACTCTCCTCTTCATAATCCATAAAATACTCGCAGTTGCTTTTGTAACTATGATTATAAACGGGTATTAGGCCCAGCGCCATGCAGCATTTGCCTGCCTGTCCGGTAGGCAGGTCTTTTAGTTTGCCCCATTCAAAAATATAATCGTGCAACAATGTTTTATCAAGGTGTTGCCTGTCTTCAATACTCATTACAATTACCGGTGATTCTTCAATTACTGTACCCGCAGCAATACGTTCCCTTGTAAAAACGCCCCTGCCCCGATCATCAGATTTATCAATAAATAAATAAGGTTTCAGCATAACATCCGGTTAAGAAATAAATGGGCTAAATTGCGCACTTATAATGCAAATTTAAGAACAAAGAATGTATGTCAATAGAGTTGGACAACATATCAATACAACAACGATTTAAGGAAATTATAACTTCTGAAGATAAACTGGTGATTCAGGATTTTTTGAATGATCAGAACATCAGTGATGTTGTTGAATTGATCTATGAAAATGAAGAATACGAGTGCCAGATCATATCACTGTTATCCATGCACCGTGCCACCAGCGTTTTTAAAATACTGGAATTACCTACACAAAAAAGAATAATCAGAAATTTACCGGCACTCAAAACAACTGAATTACTAAATGAACTGCCGGCCGATGACAGGGTTGCCTTCCTGGAAGAATTACCAACAAGTATAGTAAGAGACCTGATCAAAACGCTTGACCCCGATGAAAGAAAAGTTACACTCGAATTATTGGGCTATCCCGAAAACAGTGTGGGTCGTTTAATGACACCTGAATACATATATGTTTATGAAGAAAATTCTGTAAAGGAAGTTATCAAAACTATACGTCAATATGCCAAAAGCAGTGAGACCATTGATGTGATCTATGTGATCAATGATAAAGGAGAATTACTGGATGATATCAGGATACGGGAATTTATCCTGGCAGAACCTGATACAAAAGTAAAGGACATCATGGACGGGCGATTTATTGCACTCAATGTCAATAATGATCAGGAAATTGCCAGCGAAGTTTTTAAAATGAATAATCGTGTTGCACTACCCGTTACAGATGATAATAATATTTTATTGGGTATTGTTACAATTGATGATATTCTTTGGGTGGCAGAAGAAGAATTCAGTGAAGACATTCAAAAGATCGGTGGTACCGAAGCCCTTGATGAACCCTACCTGGAAATGCCCTTCTGGAAACTGATCAGCAAAAGGGCACCATGGCTGGTGATCTTATTTGTAGGAGAATTACTAACGGCAAGCGCTATGAGTTTTTTTGAAGATGAGATAAAAAAAGCGTTGGTATTAAATATGCTGGTGCCCCTGATCATTTCGAGCGGAGGCAATTCGGGCAGCCAGGCTTCTACACTGATCATACAGGCCATGGCTAAAGCTGAGATCACAATCGCAGACTGGTTGACCATATTACGCAGGGAATTAAAAAGCGGGCTGGTTTTAGGAGGGATACTTGGATTGGTTGGATTTATGAGAACATTTTTATGGAGTTATATTGAACCGCATTTGTATGGCGGCCATACCCTGCTGTTAGCCTTAGTAACCAGTATCTCCGTTTTAGGTGTAGTACTCTGGGGAACCATTGCGGGTTCAATGTTGCCCATTTTCTTAAAACGCATAAAATTAGATCCTGCCACTTCTTCAGCACCATTTGTGGCTACTCTTGTGGATGTTACCGGGATCATTATTTATTTTTCTGTTGCCTATCTTTTTCTAAAAGGCATTTATTTATAGCTATTGCATTTTTGCTGAAGCCGCTGAGGGAGCCCCGTATTTTGATACTGTTAATTTGGGGATGTGTTTTTTATACGTTATCAAAAACAGGTTATCAAATTCTGTTTCGGGCAATTCTTTTACGATATAATAAGTAAGCCCTAATTTTCTTATCAATACAGGTATGGTATTACTGTGCCCTATGATCAAAATAGTTTTACCCCAATCTTTTTTTTCATTTATTTTACTTACCAGATCATTGCCAATTGTATCAGCCAGGTAATGTACCGTATCAATATTCATTACTATCCTTAAACTATCTGCAGTGAGTTGTGTCCTTCGGTACTGTGTTACATAAATACGGCCCAGGTGTTCATCACGAAGCAAACGCAACAGCATCCCCGACCGTTGCATTCCTTTTTCTGTAAGTACAGGGTCTTTCCCTGGTTCTTTTTCAGCATGACGAACCAGGTATATCCTCGTTTTTTTATCAATGTCGCCTCCCTGCCCGTTTACTAATACGGCAAGCAGTAAAAAAACAGTTAATGATGGTATGCTCCTCATAATAATAACTTTTGCCTAAATTAAGTTAAATGAAGGAAAATATATAAAACAGGCTTCTTCATTAGTAACATTTTTCAGTAATTTACGCCATCAAAACCAGCCTTACAATTAACAGTAAATTTAAAAGATTCATATATGTGCGGAATTGTTGGATACACAGGACCAAGAGAAGCTTATCCCATTGTTATAACCGGATTAAAACGGCTTGAATACAGGGGTTACGACAGTACAGGTGTTGCATTGCTGAACAGCGGTTTAAAAGTTTATAAAACAAAGGGGCGTGTTGCTGAGCTAGAAGAAGCCATCATTGGTAAGGATCTGCATGCACATACCGGTATAGGCCATACGCGGTGGGCAACACACGGCGAACCCAGTGATATCAACGCACACCCCCATATTTCTGCAAGTGGTAAATTAGCAATGATACATAATGGTATCATCGAAAATTATGCACAGTTAAAAAAAGAACTCAGTAATAAAGGGTATGTTTTTACCAGCGAAACTGATACTGAAGTACTCTTAAATTTTATAGATGATATCCGGTTGAATAACCAATGCGACCTTGAAGAAGCAGTAAGGGTAGCCCTTAAAAGAGTAACAGGTGCTTACGTGATCTTACTGGTGGATGAAGATCACCCGGATACAATTATTGCTGCCAGAAAAGGTAGCCCCCTTGTAATTGGTGTTGGTAAAGGAGAACATTTTTTAGGTTCAGATGCATCACCAATGCTTGAATATACCAAAGAAGTAGTGTATGTGAACGACTACGAATTAGCGATAGTAAAACCCGGTGAACTCATTTTAAAAAATCTGGGTAACGAAAAAATAACCCCCTTCGTTACCAAACTGGATATGGAACTGGCGGCCATTGAAAAAAGCGGTTATGATCATTTTATGCTCAAGGAGATCTTTGAACAACCAAGCACTATTCATGATTGTTTAAGAGGAAGACTGGATGCCGGCGCAGGTACAATAACCATGAGCGGCGTAGAAAATAATATTGAACATTTTAAAAATGCCAGTCGAATTATTATCATTGCCTGCGGTACCAGTTGGCATGCGGGCCTGGTTGCAGAATATATTATTGAAGAACTCTGCCGCATACCCGTAGAAGTTGAATATGCATCTGAGTTCAGGTACCGCAATCCGATCATCAATAAAGGTGATATAATAATTGCTATATCTCAAAGTGGCGAAACGGCTGATACGCTGGTAGCTATTGAAAAAGCAAAAGAACAAGGTGCCATTATTTTTGGTATTGTAAATGTGGTAGGATCATCCATTGCCAGGATCAGTAACGGAGGTGCCTATACTCATGCAGGACCGGAAATAGGCGTAGCCAGTACAAAAGCTTTTACAGGTCAGTTGGCAGTACTAACAATGGTAGCATTAAAGATCGCAAAAGAAAAAGGGACAATCTCTGATGAAAGATATAGTCATCTTCTGTATGAACTGGAAGCCGTACCCGAAAAAGTTGAGGCCTTATTAAAAAGTTCGGACAATATAAAAGCTATTGCTGAAAAATATAAAGGATCTGCAGACGCATTATTTTTAGGAAGAGGATATAATTTTCCTATAGCATTGGAAGGGGCATTGAAACTAAAGGAGATATCCTACATACATGCCGAGGGTTATCCTGCTGCGGAAATGAAACATGGTCCGATTGCACTTGTAGATGAGAATTTACCCGTGGTATTTGTTGCCACAAAAGATTCTTACCACGAAAAAATTGTAAGTAATATCCAGGAAATAAAAGCCCGGAAAGGAAAAGTTATAGCCATTATCACTGAAGGGGATGAAGTGATCCCGGGCCTGGCAGATGATGTTTTCTTTGTGCCTGCGGCTGATGAAATAATTGCACCCATGTTAAGTTGTATCCCACTGCAATTGCTCTCCTATTTTGTTGGCATTGCAAAAGGAGTGGACGTGGATAAGCCGAGAAATCTGGCCAAATCTGTAACAGTAGAATAAAATATTTGTAGTTTGTGGTTGTGAATAACCTACAAACCGAAAGGATAACTACAAACTGTATTATGAACATCATTCAAAAACACCCGGTCAATAACTGTTTAAAATAGTAAACTTGAAATATTTTTTTCTATTACTGATATTCCCGCTTTTTACAAAAGCACAAAATTGCAGGTACTACCAAAGGATCTTTTCTACTGTCAATAAAACAGCCAATGTAACATATGGCATAGCGCCGGCAATAACTTCTATATATTTTTCTGAAGCCAGTACTTTTAATCAAACCCTTAAATTAGATATTTTTCAACCAACCCCTGATACTGCAATGAAAAGAGCGCTGATCATTTTTGCTCATTCGGGAGGATTTATCAATGGCACCAAAGACAATGACGACATGCAGGCACTTTGTGATTCTTTTGCCCACCTTGGTTATGTTACCGCCTCCATTAATTACCGGCTTAATTTTAATTTGCTCAGCAGCAGCAGTTCGGAACGTGCTGTTTGGCGGGGTGTTCAGGATGCAAGTGCAGCAGTGAGATTCTTTAAATTCAATGCTGCTTTGTACAAGATCGATACCACAAATATTTTTTTCTGGGGAAGCAGTGCCGGTTCCTTTATGTCACTTGGACTTGCCTATATAGATGATATTGAAAGGCCCGCCAGTACTTATTCCGGATTTCTTCAACCCGACCTGGGTTGCAAGAATTGTACGGGCAATAATTACACTAATTCTTCATTGGTAAAAAGCATCATATCCTGTTGGGGTGCTACAAAAGACACATCCTGGATACAAAACAATAATAATGTGCCGGCCCTACTTTTTCATGGTACAAGCGATGCTACTGTACCGTATACCGAAGGTTATCCTTTTGGCTTGCCAACTATCACCTATGTGAGAGGTTCTCAACAGATCAATCAACAATTAAACAGAACATCCATTTATCACGAATTTTATTCTGAACCCGGTTTAGGACATGAGTATTGGGGCACATCTAACGGTACTTTCCCTCTTTCAGGACCCAATTTATACTGGACTAATATTATTTCCAAAACAAAGATATTTTTGATTGCAAGAATCGGAACCTCATTGTCATGTGTTAGTTTACCTGTTAAACTAGCCGGGTTCACCGGGCAAATCATAAACGGAAAAGTAACCCTCTACTGGAATACAGTTTCAGAGGATAACCTTAAAAATATAATTGTAGAAAGAAGCATTGACGGAAATAATTTTGAACAACTGATAACTATCGCTCCTTTAACCGGCAACAGCAATGGAGCATCCTACAGTACAACTGATGCTCATCCGTTTGCCGACGTCATTTACTATAGGTTAAAGATAGTAGACAAGGATGATAATTTTATCTATTCCGAAACAGTGAAATTTAAAACAGGTATAAAAAATCTGTCCATTACTCAGTTATATCCTAACCCTGTGTCTGGCAATTTATATTTACAAATCCAGTCGGCTAAGAGACAGGCTGTACAATTTTTTATTTATGACATCACGGGTAAATATTTACGGTCATTGACCATCAACTTGTATGACGGATTTAATAATACCAGTATCCCATTTGCAGACCTGGCAAGTGGCATTTATTTTATTCATTATATAAATGAACAGGGAAAAAGTTCCATTCCTATAAAAGTTGTAAAAATTGCAGGCCTTTAACAACTATCTTTCTTTCTTGTTTTAATTTGATATTGTTAACTTCAGGCTACAGAATAATTTTAAACCGTCATTACAACAATTGGAATATCGCATATTAAATAGCTGCAATCAATTAATAAATTATCCATTGGTTTCATGAACATCATTCAAAAACATCCTGTCAATAACCTGGGCTACAGTTTTGTAGATAAAAAATACATCCCCAAAGGAAAAGACGAATACCACCTGCGTAATAAACAAAATCAAAACGGGATCAAATACCGCAAATTAACTGCACTGGAAATTGAAGTGCTGGTACGTAACCGTAATACATCTGATGACTGGAACAAGATATTTGTGTCCAGTTCTTTTAATCCCGAACTGGTTAAGAACTGTAAATTTCATGGATTGATCCGCATTGGTAAATTAGATTCCCTCTATCTTGAATTTCACAATCTGCGTATGCCCGTTGGGTTATATAACAGTACTATCATCAGTTGCGACCTTGGCAATAATATCTGTATCGACAATGTAAATTACCTGAGTCATTATATTATAGGAAATGAAGTAATGATCGCCAATGTAAATGAATTAGCCACCACAGATTATGCAAAATTCGGTAATGGAATTGTAAAAGAAGGTGAAGATGAAAAAACAAGGGTGTGGATGGAATTATGCAATGAAAATGGAGGCCGTAAAGTGATCCCTTTTAATGGTATGCTGGCAGGCGACGCCTGGTTGTGGAGTAAATACAGAGAAGATGAAGACTTACTTAATAAATTTATAACTTTCACAGAAAATCTTTTTGATAAACAAAGAGGCTATTATGGAAAGATCGGCGACCGGACAGTAATAAAGAATTGTAAGATAATAAAAGACGTATGGGTGGGTACCGATGCCTATTTAAAAGGAGCCAATAAATTAAAGAACCTCACGGTAAACAGTGATCAAAATCGTACTTCACAAATCGGGGAAGGCTGTGAAATGGTGAATGGGATCGTTGGCTATGGATGCCGGATCTTTTATGGTGTTAAAGCTGTTCGTTTTATCATGGCCTCTCATTCGCAGTTAAAATACGGGGCAAGGCTTATTAATTCTTATCTCGGTAATAATTCAACTATATCATGTTGTGAAGTATTGAATTCACTTATTTTTCCGGCACATGAACAACATCATAATAATTCTTTTTTGTGTGCAGCAGTGGTAATGGGACAAAGTAATATGGCGGCGGGTGCAACTATCGGCAGTAATCATAACAGCCGTGCAGCAGATGGCGAAATTGTCGCTGGTCGTGGTTTTTGGCCCGGCCTTTGTGTAAGTCTTAAACACAATTCAAAGTTTGCTTCTTTTTGTATTATCGCCAAAGGAGATTTCCCGGCAGAGATAAATATTCCTTTACCATTTAGCCTCATCAGTAATGATGTTACCAATAACAAATTGGTTATAATGCCCGGTTACTGGTTCATGTATAATATGTATGCGCTTTCGCGAAATACCTGGAAATATGTAAACCGTGACAGGCGAACAGAAAAAATTCAACACATAGAATTTAATTTCCTGGCGCCGGATACCATTAATGAATTATTTGAAGCTTTACAAATACTTGAAAAATTAAAACCCAATAAATCGGGTGCTGCTTTAATTGACGGCTGGGAAAACTCAACCCGCAAAACTCAAATATTGAAAATACCACCATCTATAATCATCTTTAAAGAATTGATAAGGTACTATGGAACGATGGAAATTTTTGATCTTATCCAAAAAAATAAGTTCATCAACTTTGATGAACTTAAGAAAAAACTTTCGGCTAAACTAAACCGAAGCGAATGGCTTAATGTCGGCGGCCAGCTGATCCAAAAATCAGCCATTGAAGGATTAAAACGAAATATTAAATCAGGCAAAATAAAAAGCTGGGATGAATTGCATAATTTTTACCGCCAACAGGGCGTAGCGTATTTGGCTGATAAATCAGATCATGGTTACACATCCCTGTTAGAGATATTAAATATTACTCCAAAGCAATTTACAGCAACTCTCTTTAAAAAATTATTACAACAGGCACTCGATACCAAAGAATGGATGTGTAAAGGTATTTTTGCCTCAAGAGCAAAAGATTACGACAATCCTTTCCGTAAAATGGTTTACAATAACAATGAAGAAATGAATAAAGTCATTGGACTCCTGGAAGATAATAGCTTTATACAGGAACAATTAGCCGAATTAGAAGATATGAAAAAACAGGTGAAAGCATTGGTGAAGAAATTAAAATTATAGTAGATACCTGCCACAATCAAAACGCTAAAAATTACCGACCCCACCCTATTTTAAAAACTATCTTGCCCTGGTTCAATTCATAATGACCAGGCATCCCTAATCTCCTTTCGTTATCTTTGCCCTTAAATTTTAATTAGTGAAAAAACTATTCTTTGTCATCCTTTTTATAAATTGCTTATTTTCTGCCCAAAGCCAGACGTTTACACTGGCACAAATAAAAAAAATACTTGATACTACCTCCAACCCGATAGGTTTTGTAAAATTTGTTTTAAAGAAAAAATTTTATATTGATACAGTAGCTGTGATCAGCACTTCTTCTTTTTTAGGAAAAGCCGACAGCCTGGCTTATCATGGAAAAGTGGGTAAGGTATACGGCCCTTTTAAAAAGGAAAACATACTGGTAAAAATATTAATGAAAGCGCCCAATACTTTTTATCATGTTAAACATATTTTACTGGATACTTCCACCTACCGTCCTGCCTTTGCAGAATCTTTAGCTGACAGTATTATTATAAGAATACAATCGGGCACCAGTAACTTTGCAAACGAAGCCGGCAAATATAGTGATGACAATATTTCGTCAGTTAATGGTGGCGACCTGGGCTGGTTTGTAAAGGGGTCGATGTTACAACAGCTTGATGCAGAAATGGCAAAACATAAAAAGGGAGAATTGTTTAAAGTCTGGACCGAAGCAGGTCTTCATATTGTTACCATTGCAGATAGTCCTAAGCAGGATAATGGTTATGCGCTGATGCTAAGGGTGATATTATAGTATGCTTGTTTAAATAGTATATTGCAGAGTGATTTCATATTAACACTTTTTCATCATGACAGATCAGTTAAACGAATTTTCAAATGAAACGGGTTGCCCTAAATGTGGCAGCGGAATAATAACACCTGTAAAATATACATGGTGGGGGGGCTTCATTGGCCCTAAAATGTTTCATCATACCAAATGTGAAAGTTGCGGATACAGGTTTAACAGTAAAACAAGACGCTCAAATACCAATGCCATCATTATTTATTCTGTGGTGATCTTCATTGTATTTTTTGCAGTTTTTTATTTTATCAGGATGGCATAGTTACAAAAAATAATCTACTGCAAGTTCATACCCCTTTAATGCTAAACCACTGATCACCCCTTTTGCTTTGCCTGAAACATGGGATATTTTTCTGAATTCTTCGCGGCTAAAAATATTGGAAATATGTACTTCTATAACCGGGGTAGTTATAGCAGCAATGGCATCGCCGATGGCAACAGAAGTATGCGTATAACCGCCGGGGTTAAAAATAATACCGTCAAAACTAAAACCTACCCGTTGAATTTCGTTGATCAGTTCTCCTTCAACATTACT
This sequence comes from Chitinophagaceae bacterium, assembly GCA_043788195.1. Lineage (GTDB taxonomy): Bacteria > Bacteroidota > Bacteroidia > Chitinophagales > Chitinophagaceae > Ferruginibacter. The sequence goes on along the minus strand of JAYVUE010000296.1, from coordinate 1,167 downwards.
TTGAAAATAAGAGATCTCCTGGTTAGGGTATTTATCCTGAAGACTTTTAAAAAATGTTTCAAAGGATTCGTTGCCGTAAATATCTACTTCACGTTTACCTAAAAGATTTAAATTAGGCCCGTTGATGATCGCTATTTTCATATCCCAAATTTAGTACAGTAATCACACAAATTAAATTATATAGCCACGAATTACACAAATAGACACTAATAAAAGCATTCGTGAAAATTCGTGCCATTAGTGGCTACTGTTCACAATACTATTTATAAACTCATCAAATAAATACCTGCTGTCATGCGGGCCCGGAGTGGCTTCAGGATGATATTGTACAGAAAAGGCGGGCTTATCTTTTATCCGGATACCTTCAATACTTTCGTCATTGAGGTTAATATGTGTTATTTCAATATTACTGTTTGCTTTCACTGCTTTGGGATCTACCCCAAATCCATGGTTCTGCGTGGTGATCTCGCATTTACCACTGATGATATTTTTTACGGGGTGGTTTAATCCACGATGGCCATGATGCATTTTAAATGTAGGTATATCATTGGCCATTGCCAGCAATTGATGTCCCAGGCAAATACCAAACAAAGGTTTACCCACTGCCAGTATTTGTTTTACAGTTTTCACGGCATAATCCATTGGTGCCGGGTCGCCGGGACCGTTACTGATAAAATATCCGCTGGCATTAAATTTTTCCAATTCTTCAAATGTAGTTTTGGCATTAAACACTTTTACGTAAGCACCTCGTTCAACCAAACAGTTTAAGATATTTTTTTTGATACCAAAATCCAACACGGCAATACGTAAAGAACTTTTTTCATCACCTAAAAAATAAGGCTCTTTTGTACTTACGGCGGATGCCAGTTCTAACCCGTCCATTGAAGGCACTTTTTGCAGTTCTTTTTTCAGTTGTACTATATCAGTTGTTGCTGATGAGATGATACAATTCATTGCACCTTGTGTACGTATGTGAGTAACCAGGGCCCGGGTATCAATTCCATCAATAGCCACTACCTGCTGTGCAATAAAATATTCCTGCAGGGATGTATCCGCCAAAAAGCGGCTGTACTTATCTTCCAGGTTACGGCCAATAACTGCTTTCACTTTTACACCATCACTTTCCACATCAGTTGCTCTTACACCATAATTTCCAATATGCACATT
>JAYVUE010000295.1:0-2699 GCA_043788195.1 Chitinophagaceae bacterium | reverse complement strand
GGAATGGGAAAACCAGCTTCCGCATACAGCTATTTATTGAAAGTGATAATTCAAAAATATGCAGCTGGTTCCTTTTGTAAAATTTGGTATGGTGGGTGGTACAGGTATTATAATAGATTTTTTTGTAACCTGGTTATGCAAAGAAAAACTGAACTGGAATAAATACCTCTCTAATTCAACCGGCTTTTGTGTTGCTGTGGTTAATAATTATTTACTTAACCGTTATTATACTTTTCAACATACGCATTCAGCTATCAGCATTCAGTTTCTTAAATTCTTATTGATATCAATTACCGGAATGGGATTAAGCAATTGGTTGCTCCTTTTATTTCAAAAAAATACCCGGCTAAATTTCTATATTAGCAAGGCGATTGTTATTGCCCTGGTATTTTTCTGGAACTATAGCGCCAATACTTTATTTACTTTTAACCGCTGATGACCATAAAATATAAATTATTCTGGCTGATTATAATTGCCACATTGGTGCGCTGCATCATTGCCGTAAGTGTTGAATTAGGAAATGATGAAGTATATTACCTTACCTATGCCCAACATCTTCAATGGAATTATTTTGACCATCCGCCAATGGTGGCCTTACTGATCAGGCTCACCACTTTTAACCTCTATTTTACCAATGAATTCTTTATACGCCTGGGGCCTGTCATTCTTGCCGCAATTAATACTTTTTTAATTTTTACCTGTACCAAAAAAATAAAAGACGGGCAGGCTGGTTTTTTAGCTGCAGTACTGTTTACCGCTTCGCCCTATTGCAGTATTATTGCAGGTACTTTTATTTTACCGGATTCACCACAACTTTTTTTCTGGATTACCAGTGTCTTTTTATTGGTAAATATTATTGAGGCTACAAAAGATTGTAAGCAAGTCAATAATAAGCTGCTGCTTTTTGGCTTATTTGCCGGGCTGTGTATTATGAGTAAAATTCATGGCATTTTTCTGTGGTTTGGGTTTGGCCTGTACATTTTATTGTACCAACGGGAATTGTTAACTAACCGCTATCTATACATTTCCATGTTGATCACCACAGTTGTTATCAGCCCGATTGTAATATGGAATATTCAAAATAATTTCATTACCTATACTTTTCACAGCGAAAGAGTAACTATTAACAGCGGGCTGCAGGCAGGCAGTCTTCTTAGGGAAATAGCTGGTGGAATACTTTATAACAATCCCATATCATATTTTCTGATGGTATTTTCAATTATTGGCCTGATAAGGAATATTCCTTTCATCACCTACCGATTTAAGCATCTCTTATTATCACTAAGTTTACCGTTGATTCTTTTGTTATTGTTCATTGCTGCATTCAGGGATACTTTGCCTCATTGGTCGGGCCCGGCATTTATTCCTTTAATAATTATTGCTGCATGCTATATTGCTTCCCGGCAGGAAATAAAAAGTATAGCTGGAAAACGATTACCCAGATTTACCAGTTTAGCCTTGATTTTTCTTTGTATAATAATTACAGCAGGCATGTTGATTATTAATTTTATACCCGGAACAATAGGCAAAAAAGATACTATTCAATTGGGTGATGGTGATTTTACTTTAGATATGTATGGATGGAGGGAAGCAAAAAAAGTATTTGAAAAAATATATACTGCTGATATTGCCTCAGGCAAAACATCCACTACATTTATTATCAGTAATAAATGGTTCCCGGGTGCTCATATTGATAATTATATAGCGCAACCACTTAAACTTGACTTTATTGCCATTGGCGAATTGAATGAGATTCATACTTATGCCTGGTTAAATCAATATCGTAAAAAAATAAAAAAAGGCGATGATGCATACTTCATTATGCTATCAGATAACTATGCTGATCCGGAAGAAAAATACAAGGAGTTATTTGAAAAAATAAATAAGCCGGTAATTATTCCTCAATTTCGTAGCGGAAATCCTGCGCGGAATATTTCTGTGTACCTGTGCAAAAATTACAAAGGCAGCTAAAATAAACCATCGTGTATTTGCTTAACAATTTGGTAATGATATGGTAATAATAATCAACTAAGTTGCCAGATATTTAGAAACTCATGCACTGGAAACAACTATCTGAAAAACCTTTACTGGTATATGAACTGTATGATGAGGAGAAGCCGGTATTAACCATCAGCATCAATTATAAAACTTCCATATTCCGGGCAGAGTGCAAATGGGGTAAAAGAGTATTTTTCATCAATAAGTCCGGGCTATGGAAAGATAAAACGGTTTTAAAGAATGAATATGGTATCGTTTTCGGCAAAGCATCGTACGAAAAATGGCATTCCGATAAAGGCAGCATTGAAATTGATGATAAAAAATTCAATTATACATTCCGCAATAATCCCACTGCAGAATTAGTGTTATATAAAAATAACCCCGATAAACCTATCATCACCTGTAAACTTAAACCTGAAAAAGGTACTGTAAAAATAAAATCAGAAAAACTGGATGAAGGAGATAATAAGTATTTTCTTTTCGCCTTATCCTGGTATTTGTTTTTGCCTATAGCTATGGAAAACACCAGCTTTGAAAAAGATAAATAGTATAAAAATAACCGGTTAAGTGGTTTTTATAAATTCACTATACCATTTACCTGATGCTTTAACCACTCTACGCTGCGTTTCAAAATCAACGTACACCAATCCAAACCGGGGATGAAAGCCTTCTGACCATTCAAAATTATCCAGCAGGGTCCA
>JAYVUE010000294.1:0-2486 GCA_043788195.1 Chitinophagaceae bacterium | reverse complement strand
AGCAAGGCCAAAATTCAGGCAAATTGCTTTAGCATGGCCAATGTGCAGGTAGCCATTAGGTTCGGGTGGAAAACGGGTGAGAATAGTTTTATATTTCCCGTTCTTAAGATCTTCTTCAATTATTTCTTCAATAAAATTCAGGCTCTTTTCTTCACTCATCTTTTTTAATTTGTGGGGCAAATTTACGAAAGAAGAGGCAGTTCTCAGTTTTCAGTTCGCAGTGGGTAAGCAGTTCAATAATTAAAGTGTATGCCTATTGCCAACTGGTTAAGCCTTCTTCATTTCTTCCAGCATAGTAATGATCTTGTCCAGCTTTTCTACTTCAAGTTTATTTAAATGTTTTTGAAGGGATTCAATTTCCAGTTTCGCATCGATATTGGTCTGGTAATCTTCCTGCGCCTGAACCCTGTCTCTCTGATTTTGGCGGTTCTGTGCCATCATAATAATTGGAGCAGCATACGCCGCCTGGGTAGAAAAAATGAGGTTAAGTAAAATAAACGGGTACACGTCCCAGTGGTTTATAAAACCAATAACATTTAAAGCCATCCATATAATTACAAAAATGGTTTGCCCGATGATAAATTTCCATGAACCCATGCCATTGGCTACTGAATCGGCAATGCGCTGTCCAAACGTAAAGGTTTCGGTATGCTTATCATGCCATGTTTTTTTTGCCATTTTGTTGGGGTTTATTAGTGAAAATTAATATCAACGAAAAAGGCCTTTATATTATTCCCATAGTGGAAATAATAAAAGACCCAGGTGTAAAATTTATTGTTGACAATGTAAATTGTCTTATCCTTTTAAGCCCTCCCCATTCTTTTCAGATGTGAAGCATGTGATACGATCGCATGTCTCATTTTTGGGAATTCGATATACTTTATGCCGTACTCTGCACAGGTTTGCTTTATTATTTTACTGATAGCAGGGTAGTGGATATGCGAAATTTTCGGAAACAAATGATGTTCTATCTGAAAATTTAATCCGCCCACCAGCCAGGATATCAATTTGTTTCTTGTTGCAAAATTGGCCGTGGTTTCAATCTGGTGAATGGCCCATTCGTTTTCTATTTTATTGATATCAGCATCCGGAACAGGAAAAGTAGTTTCTTCCACTGTATGTGCCAGTTGAAAGACAATACTTAAAACAAAACCTGCAAACATCGCAATGATCAAAAATCCTACAAGCCATGGTAAAAATCCTACCAGGTAGATCGGTAAGGCGATCATCATAAAGGCGTATCCAACTTTGGCGATCCAGAAAGCAAAATGATCAAATGTGCTCATTTTTTTAATAGGAACGGTCCCTACTTTTTGCTTGAAATATTTTCTGTAATCTGATTCAAATACCCAAACCAGTAACAGCAAGGTGTATAAAAACCAAACATAAATATGCTGGAAACGATGAATGAAATATTTTTTTTGTGAAGTACACATCCTCAGCATTGGTTTTATTTCAATATCATCATCAATGCCATCAATATTAGTATAGGTGTGGTGAATGATATTGTGTTTATTGTTCCACATAATTCCGCTGGCACCCAAAGCATTCACTGAAAATGCTGCGATCTTGTTCCAAAATTTGCTGTTACTGAAACTGCCATGCCCACCATCATGCATTACATTAAAACCAATACCAGCGGTTAATCCTCCCATTATAAAACATTCCAGGACAGCCCACCAGGGACCCGGAGTAAAGAAAACCACATGAATATATAAGGCAACATAGCAAGACCAGAACAATATTGCTTTAAAGTACAATCCGAAATTACCTGTTGCAGGTTTTTTTGACTGCGTAAAATAATCGTTCACTCTTCTTTTTAATTCCTGGTTAAAAGTGGAACCTTTTACATTTAAAAATTTTGGAGTTACCATATTAATATTTTGGTTTTTTATTTGTTTTGCCACGAATTTCACAAATTACCACGAATGAAATACAACTTAGTGCGAATTTGTGTAATTAGTGGCTTATTGTTTTTTTATGTGTTTTCCTTAATTAGTGCATCAAAGTTTTTAAACCCTATCATCTTTTCAGTTATAAACCCTTCTGCATATTTTACTCCAATCATTTTACCAAACCATTTGTGCCGGTATATCACACTGTCTAAAAAATCCGGTGTTGAAATATAAGTTTGAGGTCCGTCATTTTCGCCAGAAAGAAACTGTGTTGTATAAGCTTTTATGGCTTCAATTTTTCTTTCAAAAACTGCACTTATATCTATTACAAAATCGGGTTGCAAAAACCTGTCCTGAATATAATTAAAAACATATTTTGGACGCCATTCTTTCTGCTGACCTGTTTCAACTTTTTTTAATCCTGAAAGAAATGCAGCATCTGCAACTAATTTAGCGGATCTTCCGTGATCCGGATGCCTGTCACCGGGGGCATTGCACAAAATAATCTCAGGCTGATATGACCGTATGGCTGAGATAATTTTTAACTGATGAGTTTCATCATTTTTAAAAAATCCATCTGCCATCCTTAAG
>JAYVUE010000293.1:0-5717 GCA_043788195.1 Chitinophagaceae bacterium | reverse complement strand
TTATTGAACGGGGTTTGATTAAATGCATTAAAGATGAAAGGCCCGGGTGGATAGATAATTTTGCCGGCGGCTTTTTCGGTCTTCAAAAAAGTTACAACCTGTTGAAAATCCGGTTTAACGAATAGGTCTTTGAGTGTATCTTTCCATGAAGCTTCGATCTTTACATCCATGCCCAAAATTTTAATAAAAATAAAAAAGAGCCGGTATATAAGCGACTCTTTATTTCAGTGATCCGGATTGGATTCGAACCAATGACCCTCAGCTTAGAAGGCTGATGCTCTATCCAACTGAGCTACCGGACCCTGATATAAATTACCTGCTAAAATGCTAACAGATTTCGCAATTCAAAGGGCATTGAATTGCGGGTGCAAATATAATACATTGCAATCTATCATAGCTTTTGTATTTTTATCGAAAATGTTTTATTTAAATGGATGTTAAGATAGAATCATCCTGGAAAGAAGTATTGAAAAACGAATTCAGCAAGTCTTATTTTCAGCAGGTGGTCATTTTTTTAAAAACAGAAAAAGCTGCCGGAAAAATTATTTATCCGCCAGGTACTCTTATTTTTAATGCATTTAATCAAACTCCTTTTTCTAAATTAAAAGTGGTAATAATCGGACAGGATCCATACCATGGGAACGGACAGGCGCATGGATTAAGTTTTTCGGTTCCAAATGGCATAAAGCCCCCACCCTCGCTGATCAACATTTTTAAAGAGATACAAACTGATATAGGGATTGCAATGCCTAAAGAATACGGTAATCTTACAAAATGGGCCGAACAAGGGGTATTATTATTAAATGCCGCACTAACGGTAAGAGCCAACGAACCTTTTAGCCATGCCAGGATCGGCTGGGCCGAATTTACTGATGCCGTTATTAAAAAAATATCTGATGAAAAAAAAGGAATTGTTTTTTTATTATGGGGAAAATTTGCGCAGGAAAAACAGGACCTCATTGATGAAACAAAACATTTTGTTTTAAAAGCAGCCCACCCCTCTCCTTTTTCTGCAGATAAAGGTTTCTTTGGCTGTAAACACTTTTCAAAAACAAATGAATTGTTGGTTAAGCAAGGCTCATCGCCTGTTGACTGGAAATTATTAACCCCCTGAAATAGGAATTAAGAAAAATTATGCAAAAATTGAATAATAAAAATGAGGAAGAAATAATTAAAGAGCATTCCAAAACTAATTTTTGGATAAATATTTTTGCCAGGATTTGGTCATTTTGGGGCTTAATAAGTTTCATAGCCACTTTTACTATCATTTTTTTACCTTCTATGGTCGCCTACCTGTTACCCGACCCTAAAGGGCAGGTTTATTTTATAAGGGTATCCAGGATATGGATGAATGTCTGGCTTTTTATGATCGGCTGCCCGGTAAAAGTTTTGGGTAAAGAGAATTTTAAAAATAATAAAACTTATATTGTTTTATTTAATCACAATGCTTTATTGGATGTACCATTATCTGCTCCCTATGTACCCGGTGCTAATAAAACTATTGCCAAAGCTTCTTTTTCAAAGATCCCTTTTTTCGGTTTGTTTTATAAAAAAGGTTCCGTTTTGGTGGACAGAAAAAATGAAAAGAGCCGAACAATAAGTTTTGACCTGATGAAGAAAGTGCTGTCAACTGGCATGCATATGTGTTTGTATCCCGAAGGTACACGTAACCGTACGACAGCGCCGCTTAAAGAATTTTATAACGGTGCTTTTAAATTGGCTATAACCACAAAAAAAGAAATTATTCCCTGTATCATTTTTGGTACAAAAAAAGCAATGCCTATAAATAAACCATTTTTTCTGTTGCCCGTACGTTTAAAAATGCATTTTCTGCCAGCCATTTCAGCTGAAGATATTTCGGCAACTGATCTTAAAGAACGTGTTTTTACAGTAATGAAAGATTATTATGTAGCCAATAGCTGATACAACAATCGTTTAAACCTCTTTTACAGATCATAAAAATACCTGTTCCTGTTTATCTTAAGGTCTCTTAAAATTGCTGATTTAGGACTAATACTTATATTAAAAAAACGATACCTACCCACCGGAGAAATATTAATAGCCATCTGCCAGCAATGCATTTCCCTGGTAAGGTACATGCTTAATGATCCTAATTGTTTTTCAGTAATATTATAATACCCATTTAGCCCGATCTGCCATTTTGAAGTTAGATTTAAGGAAGCGTTCCAGTTTACATTTTGCGAAAAAATATTTTCAAAACCACTGTAATTGGCTTTACGCTGGCGATAAAAATTTAGTGAATAGGAAAAACTTAAACTCCAGGGAATATTAAAATTTACATATTCGCCGGGATTGTTACTTATATATGCTGCTTCCTGCTGGTAATCGTTCAATGGCAGGCCAGATATCGGGTTGACCATTTGTTTTGGATTAACAGGAATTTTTTCACTTTTATCGCCACCTTTGAACTGGCTTTGTACCGAAATACTTCCACTGATCAATCTACCTAATGAAATAGGCTTTTTACTCCAAACCAGTTTATTAATCCGTTCTCCGTTTGCATTTGTTAAATATGGATCAAGGATTCCGCTGGCAGTAATGTTTATTTTGTCAAAGAGGTTTGTTCGGGCCGATACACTGAAATTGCTTAGCTGAAAAGAATCAGCCATAAAATTATAACTGCCGCTTATACTGAGCCCATCCAGTAATGTTATCTTTTTTACCCCTCCCAAACTGGAATCTTTTCTGTTACGTACTTTTATCTGAATATTATTATCAAGGCCAAAGTTTAATCCTCCAAATTTCCCTTCAGAAAATCCACCAAAAATACTTCCATCATACACTGAGAACCTGGCTTTATTTTTAAATGTATCAATTTGAGTACTGTACCAGAATTGTTTATTCATATCCGGTTTATAACTTACAGATAGCGTTGGCCTGATCTCATGTCGCAATGCTTTGAGCGCCGAATTCTTTTTAAAAGTAAACATGCCAAAAATACGAGTTGACATGCTTAAGCCAAATTGCATTTCCCTGGCCGTATAAAATCCTTTATTGATTGTAGTATCAACCTTTTTATCAGTTTCATTCCAGTTTCTTTTAAATCGTTGCTGATACCATCGCTCCTGGTAAGTAACACTAGGTGCAAATTGTAAGGAACCTACCTGTGGTAGTGATAAACTAATTGGTACATTATGATTGGCACCCCATTGGAATTTATCGATCAATTGTTTGAAAAAATTACCGGAGGTATCATAAAAAGAAGAAAGGCTTTTAATATTTGTATTCAATGCAACACCAATATTTTCGTACCATTTTAATTCTCCTATCGTTTCTTTTTTCCGAAAAGGATAGATCGTATTTACATTAAACCCAATATCCGGTAAATAGATATTGAATAATTTACTGGTTGTATTCTGGTTATGATTAGCACTAATAGTAAGGTTAAAAGGCTTATCCTTCCATATTTTAGAATAGGTAATGGAAGAGTTGAGCTGGTTCTGAAAATTTCTTTGGGGGCTATTGGGTATAGAAGAATTAAACCGGCTGCTACCTATATTAACACTGGCATTGAAACTTACCCCTGGCCTTGCCTTTGTGTCTGATGAATGCGACCAGCGAAAATTAAAATTTCTGGCACCTGATTTATCAATATCCCGGAAATGCTGAATGTCTAAAGAAACATTACCCTGGTAATGATAACGTTTATAATAGCGGGGACTTACACTTGCAGTCCACCCCCCATAAGAATAAATTGTTCCTCTTAGAACTACATCCCATTTTTCACTGAGGATCTTATAATAACCCAAACCTTCCAACGAAAGGCCAAGCTGTTCATTTGCTGAAAATGTAGGAGGTAATATACCAGAGTGTCTGCCCTGTCTTAAAGGGTAAATACCAAAAGGCAAATAAACAGGTATAGGAACACCTTCTACTTCGGGATGAACGGGGCCTGTATACGCTACTTTTTTATTGATGAATTTTATTTTTTTACTTACAAAAGCAAAATGGGGGGTATCTAAATTACAGGTGGTGAACCTTCCACGCAGTGCATAAAAAACATCGGGATCAACTTTTTTGATCTTTTCACCATAAACAAACATCTCTCCCTGTTGTGTATAAGTGCCTTTGGTGATACCTTTACCGGTTTTCATATTGAACCGGATAGAATCACTAACAACTTTAAAATCGCCTTGTGTAAATGCAGGAAAAGCGATTACATTTCCGTTACTGTCTTTTACAAAATACGCACTAACCAGGTTGGTTCGCTGATCAAATTCAATACGTGGAGAAATGAGTTCATTGTCGAGGTATTTTATACGGGTTTGTTTACCATACAATAATATTTTTTTTCCGGGAATATCTAATACCATTGAATCGTCGGCATGATAAGTAACCGGTGCATCTAATGACTCTTTTGAAGATCTGTATTGAACAGTATCTGTTTTTACTACAATATTTGTATCTGCCGTCCCGTTGCTATTATTAGTTTTTTCAATAACAATTTTATTATTTTCTACACGCTTTAAAATTGATGGATCTGCCAACCTGTTATTTTTTACAGAAGGCTTTAAAGGAATAGTATCAGAAGTTAAATATCTGTGAAATTGAGGTGAATAAAATCCTTTAACACTACTATATATCAGTATGGTTACTAACAGTAATGCAACTGTCCATCCCGATACGTATTTTGCCTTACCTTTGTTCAGATGATTCATAATAGTGAATGGCAAAAATAGCCATAATAACAGCATGAATTATTGATTAATTACTAACTCCTGATAAATCGGTTCAATATGCTGAGGAATAAAGTGCCTTTGTTATTTCTATTTGCTGCTTCTCATTTGTTAATGTTTACCAGTGTATTTTCACAGACCCCAAAAAAATTAAAGACCATAGTTGTTGATGCAGGCCATGGTGGCAGTGATGCGGGTGCAGTAGGGCAATACGAAAACTCACTAAGATCAAAAGAAAAAGATATAACACTGGCCATCTCTAAAAAACTAATAGCACAGCTTCAAAAAGAATTGCTGGATGTAAAAACGATACCCACCCGCACTACAGACGTATTTGACGATGTAACAGTTAAAGCAAAAAAAGCAAATGAAGCAGGCGGTCAGCTTTTTATTTGCATCCATGCTGATTCGGGTCCGTTAAAACAGGGCCGCAGACAGATAGGTACACACATGGTTACCCATTATAAAATAACTCATAAGGGGAAGGGTAAAAAAAAGAAAAAAATATCTACTCCTTATGAAGTGGAAGAACCGCTATACGAATATTTTAAAATACCATTAACCCGAAGCGGAACAAGTGTGTGGATTTTTGCCGCACATAAAACAAGTAACAAATTAAAAGCAATAATGGAAGGTGGTGAGGAGTTTGAGATCGAATCGGATCCTACCAGTCCTGATTCATCTTACAATAATTTTGACTTTAATACGCCGATTGGAAAAAATATTGCCAGCATTTATATGAATCGTTTCCAGTTAAGAAGCGACCGCCTGGCCACATTAGTAAATGATGAAGTGGAAAAAACAGGGCGGCTTGCATTAGGGGTAAGTCAGCGGCAAAAAGGAATTTGGGTTTTACAAGCCACTAATATGCCGGCCATTTTAATTGAAACAGGCTTCATTAATAATCCGGAAGATGAACGTTATTTAAACAGTGAAACTGGTCAGCAGGAATTGGCAGAAGCCATTACCAAAGCGGTGATTCATTATAAAGAACAAATAGAAAATTCTTCTAAATCCAAT
>JAYVUE010000292.1:0-3210 GCA_043788195.1 Chitinophagaceae bacterium | reverse complement strand
TTTCCACCTGTGGTGCTTCTGTTTGCCATAAAAGATTCATGGTATTTTGGCTAACCAGTTTATCTGCACCATTCAGCGTAATGTTGAAATCAACCATATAATTATCATTACCACTACCCTTTAATACATATTGATGGGTAATTAAATCACCTGTTGAATCTTTAATGCTGAAAGAGATAGATTGGCTTGAATCCGGATACGTTTTCTTATCCCCGGCAATAAAAAACAAGTCGCCTGTTTTAGCTGTTTGATTATTCCCTGTTTTGATGTCGTAAGTAATTTTATTAAAACTGCCTGTTTGCACTAACAATGGTTTACCATCGTAGGTCTTGAATTTTTTAAGCTCTACTGATTTAGGCTGTGCACCTTTATTTGTAAATGTAATTTTTAAAACATCATTTTCTAAAACAGGAAAAACCTCTGTATCTGATGGCGCAAGTTGTAGGGCCCCGGTATACTGCTGTGTTCTTACTTTTAATAATGAATCCCGCTTTAAAGAATCATTAATTGCAATTGCCGGGTTAATTTTAGCTTTGAGTGCCTGAATTGAATCAGCTTCTCTTTGTCTTTGCACCTGCAATGCCTGGTTACTTTTGCTGTTTATAAAAAACATTCCAATAAGCAAAATACCTATCAGCACAAAACCAATTATCGTGTTCCTGTCCATTCCCATGGTATTATAATTTTAAGAGCGCAAAGGTAATTAAAGTTTAATGGTTGTGTATTATTCTTCCATTTCTTTACAAATTGTCATTTGTAAAGAAATCAAAACATTTTGTAATAAAAAAGCCCTTGCCAAAGCAAGGGCTTACTCTATACTAAGAAAGACTTATTTTTTGGCAGCAGGAGCAGCTTTAGCAGCTGGTGCAGCTTTAGCAGCAGGTGCAGCGGCTTTAGCAGCAGGTGCAGCAGCGGCTTTAGGAGCAGATGCTTCTTCCTGTTTCAACTGACGGGTCATGGTTACAGATGCTATTGGAATTCGGGGAGAGTTTAGCACTTCCATATTATCCAGTTTTACATCTTCAACACGCACGTTGGCATTCAATTCCAACGTTGTAATATCCACTTCAATATTTTCTCTTAAATATTTTGGATATGCTTTTACTTTTAATGATTTCATTTTGGTAACCAATTTACCACCAGCTTTAACACCGGCAGCCGTACCAACAAATTTTAAAGGCAAAGTAGCAATTACTTTTTTATCTTCTACCAGCTCTAAAAAGTCAACATGAATTAATAAATCACTAACCTTGTTAAACTGCAGGTCTTTTAAAATACAACGGTATGTGCTACCGTCAACTTTAACTTCTGTTAACATAAATTCCGGGGTATACACGATGTCTTTAAAAGCAGTAGCCGGAGCAGAGAAATTGATCTCTTTTTTACCACCATAAATTACACCTGGCACCAGTTGCTGAGAGCGAAGTTGGCGGGTGGCTTTTTTTCCGCTTTCGGTCCTCAGTTGTCCTTCGATTGTAATTGATTTCATTTGTATAATTTTTTTATGAGGCGCAAAGGTAATAAAAAGTTGTAAGTGTTAAGTAATAAGTTTTAAGTAAAAGGAAAGCATACTACTTAACAGTTTTTACTTGTTACTTCTTATTGGCCATCCTGCTTCGCATAAAAAGACTGTTAATACTCTTGTTTTCAAAGGCATTACGTATGGTTACAGCAAATAATTCGTCGGTGGAGATCACTTTAATTTTCTCACAATGCCCCCTTAGTGGAATGGTATCGCAAACCACCAATTCTTCCAAAACACTATTTTGAATGTTATTATATGCATTACCACTTAAAACCGGATGAGTAATTAAAGCCCTTACGCTGCGGGCTCCTTTTTCTTTTAATAATGCAGCACTTTTTACAAGGGTACCTCCTGTATCGCATATATCATCAATTATAACCACATCCCTGTCTGTTACATCACCTATTACCACCATACTTGCAATTTCCTTTGCCCTTTTGCGGTGTTTATCACAAATTACCATTTCGCATTCAAAATAAGATGCTAGTTCCCGTATTCGGTTAGCACTTCCTACATCCGGGGCAGCAAAGGTTAAATTCTCTAAATTCAGGCTTTCTATATAAGGGATAAAAATGGCAGAAGAATCCAGGTGATCTACAGGAATGTCAAAATAACCCTGTATTTGTGGTGCATGCAGATCCATTGTAATGATCCTGTCTGCGCCGGCAGCAGTTAGCATATTAGCTACCAGTTTAGACCCAATAGCCACTCTGGGCCTGTCTTTCCTGTCTTGCCTTGCAAGGCCATAATATGGCATTACTGCAATTACTTTATATGCTGATGCTCTTTTTGCAGCATCAATCATTAGCAACAACTCCATTAAATTGTCGGAGGGTGCAAAAGTACTTTGAATTAAAAACACAAATTGCCCCCTGATACTTTCCTGGAATTCAACATAAATTTCACCATCGCTAAAACGCTGAATATTTACTTTACCCAAAGGCTCTCCAAATTTTTGAGCGATCTTTTCGGCTAAATACTGAGATCCTGTTCCTGAGAAAATTTTTGCAGATGGTTCCATATAATTTTTTGAAGAAGATTAAAAAAAGATATTGCAAAAGTACCGTTTAGTTTAGATGAATTAAATTTGATAGTATGGAAAATTTCAACAAGCCATCCACATCTATAAAAAACTGGGCGGAAGACGACAGGCCAAGAGAAAAACTACTACATAAAGGTGCGGTAACCTTAAGTAATTCCGAATTAATTGCCATCCTTATCAATAATGGCAGCAAAGAAAAAACAGCCGTTGACCTTGCAAAAGAAATACTAAAGCTGGGATCAGATAACCTGAACGAATTAGGAAAACTTAGTTTAAAAGAAATTCAACAGGTAAAAGGAATCGGAAAAGCAAAAGCTATTATAATTGCAGCCGCATTGGAATTGGGCAGGCGCAGGCAGGCTGCTGTATCACTGGAAAAAACGGTAATAAAAAGCAGCAGGGATATTGCAGAATATTTAAAAGCCGTACTTAAGGATTTTAATTTCGAGGTATTTGCTGTATTATTTCTAAATCGTTCCAACAAAATAAACCACTTTGAAATTATAAGCCGGGGTGGCATTACGGGCACCGTTGCCGACCCCAGGATAATATTAAAAAAGGCGCTGGAAGAAGATGCCACTTCTTTGGTATTAAGCCATAATCATCCTTCGGGCAATTTAAAACCCAGCCGGGCAGACGAAGA
>JAYVUE010000291.1:0-2405 GCA_043788195.1 Chitinophagaceae bacterium | reverse complement strand
GTCACGGGCTTCCTGTTTTGCAAATTCAATAGCTACCAGCATGTTCATGGTATTTGCAAGCGGCATCATTTTATTTTCATTCAAATGCACGAGTAAAGAATCACTTCTCATCAGGTAAACGGAAGACCTTAGCCTGTTTTTAATTATAAAATTTAGCATTGAATCCTGGTTCGATCTGATACCGGGTGAAGTGATTTTTGGAATAGTATCCTGTTTTGCTAAAGCAGTATCTGTTACTTCCTGAATATTTTTGTTAAGCGGTGGAAGTGTATCTTTTGGGTCTTTTGTTGTAATCTGCTGCAGTGAATCTGTATTCTGCGCAAAGGAAGATAACGATGATAAGGAAACGAATAATAATAAGAGATACTTTTTTAACATAGGTAGCATTCAATTAAAAGCTGTTTTTCCACATCATACTTTCAACAGGTCTATCGGGTTGACCACTGTATTTTGCGTTTTTCTTCTGGTTGTATTTCTCTTCAATTTCACCTTCCACAGGAAAATAGATTAACTGGCCAATTGGCATTCCTTTGTACACCCGTACTGGCTTCTTAACTGAAATCTCCAGCGTCCAGTTGCCGCAAAAACCCACATCTCCCTTTCCTGCAGTTGCATGAATATCTATTCCCAACCGACCTGTAGAAGATTTTCCTTCCAGGAATGGCACATGACTATGAGTTTCTGTGTATTCCTCTGTAACCCCAAGGTACAGCATATCAGGGAGCAGGACGAAACCTTCCTCGCCTATTTCAAAATGTTCAATATGGTTATGTTTTTTTGCATCAAGTTCCTTGTCAATATAGGTTGCCAGGTGTTTACCGAGATGCACGTCATAGCTGTTACTTCCCAGGCAATCTCTTTTGTAAGGCTTGATTACAATGGTCCCTTTATCAATTTCTTCCAGAATTCTTTTATCACTTAATATCATGAGAGAGCAAGTTATTTTGTAAAAATAATTTTTCATCCAGTATTTTCACTTTTTAGGAGTAACATATGCCTTTGGTTTATCAACAAAATATCAACGCAACAGCAAAGCTTGCAATATGGCATATTGAGGAAAATGAAGCTTTTTTCCTGAATGAGGTTAGTCTTCTTTCTGAAATACATCATCCTCGTAAACGGTTACAACACCTTGCAGGAAGGTATATGCTCCAAATCCTGCATCCGGGGTTTCCGCTGGAAAACATCCGGTTTTCAGTGACCAATAAGCCTTTTCTTCCTGGTGATCCATTACATTTTTCTATCTCTCATTGCGGGGAATATGCAGCTGTAATAATTAGTGATTCCTGCAGGGTAGGGATTGATGTAGAACATATTACTCCAAAGATCCTTCGGGTAATGCATAAATTCTTATCGAATGCTGAGCGTAAAATATTCAATGATTGTTCGGAAGAAGAAGCAGCAACTATAGCCTGGACATGCAAAGAAGCAGTTTTTAAATGGTATGGTACCGGAAGTGTGGATTTTATTAAGCACATTACACTAACCAGCTTTTCATTCAGTCAAAATCAATTCCTGATCGGCTGTACTTTCTCAAAAGGAGAACCAATGCAACTTTATATTAAAGGAAGTTTTATGGATAGTTTATGCATGGCATGGGTGATTGCCCGTTGACCTTACCAACATCCGTTAATAATAATATGCAATATGTTCGCTGTTGTCTGTTATTTTTGCGAAAAAAAGATATATGTCGTTTTTGCCAAAACTAATTGCTGCCTTATTTACTTGCTTTATTGTGAATGTTTCTTTAGGCCAGCAACTTACCGGAAAAGTTGTTTCCTCAAAGGGCGATCCTTTAGCAGGTGCTTCCATTAAACTTATAAAAAATTCTAAGGGTGCTGTATCCCGGGCGGATGGTTCTTTTGCCCTTACTGCAAAAGACGGGGATGTAGTGGAAGTTTCAATGATTGGTTATTCCACCCAGAAAATAACAATTAGTAATAATGCAATTCCAGCTATCATCATGGTGGAAGGGAAAAGCAGCCTGGATGAAATAGTGCTTGTTGGTAGCCGCAGACCAGGGAGGATAAAACTTGAAACAGCTGTTCCGGTAGATGTTGTAAATGTAGGCCAGGTGTCTTTAGCTACAGGAAGGATGAATATTACAGATCTTATTAATTATGCTGCACCATCATTTAATTATAATAAGCAATCAGGTTCAGATGGTGCAGACCACCTGGCACTTGCTACATTAAGGGGTTTAGGCCCGGATCAGACATTGGTGCTGATAAATGGAAAAAGAAGGCACCAGACAGCTTTTGTTTCAGTTTTCGGAACAAGGGGTCGTGGTAATTCAGGTACTGATCTGGATGCAATTCCTGTTTCTTCAATTGACAGGGTTGAAATTCTTCGGGATGGCGCATCAGCACAATATGGATCTGATGCCATAGCTGGTGTTATCAATA
>JAYVUE010000290.1:0-3324 GCA_043788195.1 Chitinophagaceae bacterium | reverse complement strand
TGATTTTTTAGGAAAAAAAGTACGAACTTATCTTTTTGCTACATTGATCGGTTTGTTTTTAGCTAAAATGATCGCGGCTGTTTTCTTTTTGATCGATGATCTGCGGAGAGTGATTCAATGGGTAGCAGGAAAATTATTTTTTAATAATACCGAAGGAGAGTCTATTGTAAGCGAGGGCATCAGCCGTTCTACTTTTTTAAGTTGGCTGGGATTGGCTGCTGGAGGCACTTTGTTTGGCAGCCTTTTGTATGGCTTTGGCAATAAATACAACTACCAGTTAAAACGGATAAAATTAAGTTATGATAATTTGCCAACTGCTTTTAAAGGTTTAAAAATTATTCATATCAGCGATATTCACAGCGGCAGTTTTACAAATAAAAAAGCAGTGTTGCATGGCGTAGAAAAAATTATTAATGAAAAAGCAGATATCATTTTATTTACCGGCGACCTGGTAAACGACAGGGCTACAGAAATGGAAGATTATATGGATGTGTTTAATCGTTTATCAGCACCGATGGGCGTTTACAGTACTTTGGGCAATCATGATTACGGAGATTATACCAGGTGGCCATACAATGGTATCAGTAAAGTACAAAATCTCGAGAATTTAAAAACTGTACACGCTGGTTTGGGTTGGCGTTTATTAATGAACGAACATATTGTGTTGGAAAAGGGTGGAGAAAAAATTGCACTGATTGGTATAGAAAACTGGAGCAACAAAGCCAGGTTTCCCAAGCACGGGCGTATGGACCTTGCATATGCAGGAACAGAAAATTATCCGTTTAAAATATTAATGAGCCACGATCCCAGCCATTGGGAGGCAGAAGTGCAACCAAAATATGGTGATGTTGACCTGATGCTCAGCGGCCATACACATGGTATGCAATTTGGAATAGAGATACCTGGTTTTAAATGGAGCCCGGTACAGTATATGTACAAACAATGGGACGGGTTGTATGAAAAGGGCAAACAAAAATTATATGTAAATCCCGGCTATGGTTTTATCGGTTACCCGGGAAGGGTAGGGATACTACCGGAGATCACTGTTATTGAGCTGGTGTAGGCAATTGGCAATTTACAATAAGCAAGGACTGTTCGTACTAAACCTCTAAACCTCCTTACCAGGTACCAACATCAGGTTTTCATAGCACCATCGTGGAGTTTAACCAGAGGTACGAAGGGTGACAATCCTTTCAAGGTAATAATATTATTCAACTTTTTTTTAAGCAAAAATTCTTGAGTATGGCTTTTGAGCCACGGGGTCAAGGCAAAGAAAATCATTTAGAAATTAGATAGGGAAGCTGTTTAATGATCATAATTTAGCGGTATTGATTTTGGACAAATCAGGAATTAAATTCCTGATTTGTCCAAAATGTTTACTATGTTTGTTTTATGATACAACGTACGGCAACAGAACGGTTATTAAAACTGGCCAACTCATTTCGCAGTGTGGCAGTTGTTGGCCCAAGGCAAAGCGGAAAAACAACTTTGTGCAGAAAAGTATTTCCGAACAAAGCCTATGTATCATTAGAAAACCCCGATACGCTTGAATTTGCAACGAAAGATCCAAGGGCTTTTTTAAACCAGTTTACTAAAGGTGCTATTTTAGATGAGGTTCAAAAAGCCCCACATTTGTTTTCTTATTTGCAACAAACGTTGGATGAAACAAAGAAAAAAGGATTGTTTATTTTAACAGGTTCTAACAACTTTTTGTTGCAGGAAAATATTACACAAACTCTTTCCGGCAGAATTGCTTACATACAGTTATTGCCCTTATCGTTACAAGAGCTACAGCAAAGCAAAAGACTTAAACCAAATTATACCTGGCATATTTTTAATGGCGGCTATCCTGAACAAATTGCCCGTAAAATAAATGCCACACAGTGGTACAATGCCTACATCAGCACATACATACAAAGAGATGTACGGCAACTCAAAAACATCAGCAACCTTTCCTTGTTTATGAAATTGCTGAAGCTATGTGCAGGCAGAACAGGGCAAATTTTAAATTTGTCTTCTCTGGCAAACGATTGTGGTTTGGATGCAAAAACAGTTTCATCGTGGTTAAGCATTTTGCAAAGCAGTTATATTATTTACCTGCTTAAACCCCATCATCAAAATTTTAATAAAAGGATAATCAAGTCGCCCAAAATTTATTTTTACGATACAGGCATAGCTTGTGCATTGCTTGGTATAACTGATGCTAAACAAATTACAACACATGCAGCCAAGGGCTTTCTGTTCGAGAATATGGTAGTGGGTGAATTATTGAAACAAAAATTTAATGCAGGAAAAGCTGATAATTTATTTTATTGGCGTGATAAAACAGGCCATGAAATTGATATTTTATTGGATGCTGCAGGCAAATTAACAGCCATTGAAATAAAAGCAGGGGAAACAATAGCAGAATCATTTTTTAAAGGGTTGGAGTATTTTGCTGCATTAAATAAAAACCCTGTTACAAAAGAACTGATATATGGCGGCAAACAAGAACAAAAGAGAAGCAACGGTATCATTGTAAAAACCTGGAACAAGTTGATAGAATAATAAAAGCTATTCGTTTAGCACAATCAAAGAAAACAATTGAGGAGTTGGAACAATCCAATGATTAATTTTTTTCACCACTGGCGGTCTTCGCCCCAATCTTCGCCGTTGAAGGGCCTGCCTGTCCGGTAGGCAGGTTTCCTAAACTGCAACGAAACAAAGTATTATTAACTCAACAAAAAAGCCCCTCGGGGCTTTCATAATATCTACCTGAAACTTCTTCTCTCCCTGGGAGCATAATTTCTTTTTCTGTCGTTTCCTTCATCACTTGGCCTTTTAAAACCACCGTCGGCTTCATTCATCCTTACAGTACGGTTGTTATAACGTTTACCATCAATCGCTTTTATCATAGTATTTGCATCTGATTTATCAATTTCTATCCAGCTATTCATTTCACGCATATCTATCTTGCCCAGCACTTCTTTTTTAAGATCGCTTTCGTCTAAAATAAACTGCAGGAAACTGGCTTTATAAAAACCATCCTTTGTGCCCAGGTTAATGAACAACCGGGTATAACCATTATCCCGGTTACTTCGTTCCCGCCTGGGTGCAAAATCGCCGCCGGATGTGGTTACAATCCTTTCTCTTCTTTCACGGAAATCTCCTTTGTTAAGGTCTTCGGCATTTTCATAATATTTTAAAAAATGACTGAATTCCAATGCTGCTACTCTTTGTAAAACTTCTTCTTTGGTTACGTTAGCAAATTTTTCAACCAGGTCAGGTAAATAGGTTTCATAATCGCCATGGCTCATATCCGCCTGCATCAGTTTATCCATAAAA
>JAYVUE010000289.1:0-4820 GCA_043788195.1 Chitinophagaceae bacterium | reverse complement strand
GTTAATCCATTATGGAAAGCTCAAATTATCAGTCATCTAAAATTAACTAAACTAAGATTAGGCTATTTAATAAATTTTAATGTGCCACTTATAAAAGATGCAATTAAAAGGTTTATAGTTTAATTCTATTACGACCTTAAAAAATGGGTTACCATTTTCTTTGTGTCTTAGTGCCTTTGTGGCAAAAACTAAAAATAATGAGTAAAAAAACAATTTTTCTAATTTCAGTTGGTTTGGTTTTAGCCGGTGGTATGGTGTTGAAAGAATATCTTGACAATAAAATAAAAAATGAGCCACTGTCTCAGCAAACAAAAAAAGAGGAGGAAGTCATAATATTGCCTGAACCCAAACCTGAAAGAGATTCCGAAAAATTGATGGTCAAAGCCGGGGGAGCTATTACTTTTTTATTGACGGAAAATGATGTTATATACTACTACAGTGGAAAGTTTGATGGCATTTTAAACAGCACTGATCAGGAAAAAGTAACAGCGATAATAAAAAAATATAAATCAGAAATAGATCCAAAAGAATTGATGTTTATCATAAAATCGGGGCCTGGCGCTACATTTAAAAATACAATTGACCTGTTGGATAAAATGGTTATAAACAAAGTGTCCCGGGGGCAATACCTGGAAACTGAGATCACCAGTGAAGAAATTAACAGCTTAAAAAAGTATAAAGAAACCAGATGATAAACAAGATCAAAACATTAGGCGAATTAAAAAAGAGCGGCTATGTTTCCAAAAGCATAAAGCAGGAGATCCGTGATAACCTTATAAAAAAAATTCAGGCTAAAGAAAATCCATTTCCCGGAATATTAGGTTATGAGGATAGTGTTATACCTGATACAGAAAGAGCATTATTATCACAGCATAATATTTTATTTCTGGGATTACGCGGCCAGGCCAAAACCAGAATGGCGAGGCAGATGACGGAACTGCTGGATGAATATATTCCGATTGTTATGGGCAGTGAGATCAATGATGATCCGTTTCATCCCGTTTCAAGATTTGCTATCGATATCATTGAAGTGAAAGGTGATGCCACTCCTATCGAATGGTTGCACCGCAGTTTGCGTTATGGCGAAAAACTGGCAACACCGGATGTAAGTGTGGCCGACCTGATCGGTGATATAGACCCTATCAAAGCCGCCAACTTAAAATTGAGTTTTGCAGACGAACGTGTATTGCATTATGGGATCATTCCAAGAAGCAACCGTTGCATTTTTGTGATCAATGAATTGCCCGACCTGCAGGCAAGGATACAGGTTTCATTATTCAATATATTAGAAGAGGGTGACCTTCAGATACGTGGATTTAAATTGCGTTTACCGTTAGACGTTATGTTTATTTTTACTGCCAACCCCGAAGATTATACCAACCGCGGAAGTATTGTTACACCATTGAAAGACAGGATTGAAAGCCAGATATTAACGCATTATCCAAAATCAATAGAAACAGCTTTGGAGATAACTGAACAGGAAGCTGCGATCAATGAAGCTCAACAACAAAGAGTAAAAGTTAGTGACCTGGTAAAAAGACTGATCGAACAGGTGGCTTTTGAAGCCCGTGCCAGTGAACTGGTTGACAAGAAAAGCGGGGTAAGTGCCAGGCTTACCATCAGCGCATATGAAAATGCCATCAGTGCTGCAGAACGCAGAGCAATTATTAATGATGAAAAGGAAACACAGGTATGGTTAAGCGATCTTATCGGAATCATTCCATCTATTACAGGAAAAATAGAGCTGGTATATGAAGGTGAGCAGGAAGGTCCGTACCAGGTAGCTTTTAATTTACTGGAAAGATCTATCCGCACACAATTCGGACAATATTTTCCTAACCCCGATACTTTAAAAAAGAAAAAAAACAAAGACACAACACCGGAAGACAATCCTTACAAAGCCATCACCCGCTGGTTTGACGCGGGCAATAGCTTAAATAATTTTTTTGAAACCAGGGATGAAGACAAAGTGCAACTCTTGTACAAAGTGGATGGTTTACATGCCCTGGTAAAAAAATATTTTAAATCGGCTAACCCACAGGGCTCTGCGAGTGAAAAAGAAAATGCATTGCTGATGGAATTTGTTTTGCATGGCCTTGCAGCTCACTCAATGATCAGTAAAAAAGTACTGGAAGGAAAGATTGAGTTTAAAGATCTGATGGGAGGCATGTTGAATATAGGAACTCAGCATTTTAGTGAGGAGGACTTTAATGAGGATGATTTTAATTGATCTTCCCAACTTTGCCAAAGTTTTAATTAATATTAACCTCTCTTTCCAATAACACACCAAATTTTTCTTTTACGCTCTGCAAGATCTCTTCGCTTAGATCATATATCTCATTCCCTTTGGCATTGCCATAATTCACCAATACCAGTGATTGCCAGGCATGGCAGCCGGCATCCCCTTTTCGAAATCCTTTCCAGCCACAATCTTCGATCAGCCAGCCGGCAGCTAATTTATAATCGCTGTTCTCCTGTAAATACCCAACAATTTTTGAAAATTTTTCTTTCAATTTTTTAAATGTATCTGATGATACATGCGGATTTTTAAAAAAACTTCCTGCATTGCCGATCACTTTAGGGTCGGGCAGTTTTGAACTACGGATATTGATGATTGCATCCGAAATGGCTTTTATACTAATTTGTTTCACTCCCAATTTTTCCAGTTCCTGCCCTATTGCTCCATACGAAATATTAAATGTTGGAATTTTATTTAACCTGTAAACAACATTTGTAATGATAAACTCATCTTTGTATTTTCTTTTGAACACACTGTCACGGTAACCAAATTCACAATCATTCACAGAAAACTCAACGATCTTTTTTTCCTTTATATTAAAAGCATCAAGGCAATAGCAAACTTCTTTTAACTCTACGGCATAAGCGCCGATATTCTGCATAGGCGATGCCCCCACATTACCTGGTATCAGTGAAAGATTTTCAACGCCTGCCCAATTGTTTTTGATACAATGCAATACAAATTGATGCCAGTTTTCACCTGCTCCTACTTTTACATAAACATGATGCTCATCTTCTTTTATGATCCTGATCCCCGTGATCTCATTTTTTAAAACAAGGCCGTCGAAGTTTTTTGTGAAGAGGATATTGCTGCCTCCGCCAAGTATAAGAGTTTGCCCGCAGGGCCCTGTGGGTGGTTTGTAGTATGTAGTTTGTGGTTTTTTTAATTCGAGGAGTGCGTGTAATTCATCAACAGTATTGAATCCGGCAAAATATTTTGCCGATACATCTATGCCAAATGTATTTAGTTTTTTGAGTGATATATTCTCCTGTACCAACATTATTAATTACTAATTATTCATTACTAATTATCTAAACCCTGTCGGCGGTTTTCAGCCCCGACAGCGGTTTATAAAAATTTAGGACCAACCGCCGACAGGGTTGAAAACCGCTGTCGGGGTTAGGTTACTTAATTCGGGTCAACATCTGCAACAACAGAAATACTTTTGAAACCCTTTTCACTATTCAGCAGATTAATATGATTACGAATTATTTTTTTATAGGTTAAACTCATTCCCTGCTCTTTTGGCAATTTTATTAACACATTCATCAGGTATTGATTACGGATACGTTTTACTACCGGTGCTGCAGGCCCGATGATAAATCCTTTCAGATCCTGACGTAAAGAGTTGGCCAGTTTTTGAGCCCCTGTTGTTACTACATTTTCATCTTTATGTTTTAAAGTTAATAAAACAATCCGGCTATACGGTGGATAAAATGATTCTTTACGATGTATTATTTCATACTGATAAAACTGTTTGTAATCATGTTGCTGTACCAATTGTAATACAGGATGTTTTACATTAGTAGCCTGTATCACCACTTTACCTTGTTCGTTTTTTCTACCGGCCCTTCCACTAACCTGTTCCATTAATTGAAAAGCCCTTTCATTAACCCTGAAATCTGCAAAACTCAATAAGCCATCTGCATCTAAAATACCAACGAGGCTTACATTATCAAAGTCTAATCCTTTTACTACCATTTGTGTACCAACCAGTATATCAAGCCGATGTTGTTCAAAAAGTTGTATCAGGTTATCGTGTGCTGTTTTGCCACGTATACTGTCTACATCCATACGGGCAATTTTATGTTTCGGAAATTCTTCTTCCAGTTGTTCCTCAATTTTTTCAGTGCCAAAATTTTTCTCCAGCCAGTTACTAGTACCACAGGCCGGGCAATTTATTAGTTTGGGATAAGTGCTTCCGCAATAATGACAATGCAGTTTATTACTAAATTTATGCAAGGTTAAAGAAACATCGCAGTGTGTACATTGCGGAATAAACCCACAGGTACCACAAATTAAATAGGGGTTGTAGCCTCTCCTGTTTTGAAAAAGAATAACCTGTTTATTGGCAGCCAGGGCTTTTTGCATGGCTTCCATCAATTGGGGGCTGATCATTACTTTACCCTTTTTGGCTACCTGCCTTGTATCAATAATTTCAATTTCAGGAAGTTTGATTCCGCCAAAGCGTTCATTCAGTTCTACGAATGCATATTTATTATTTAGTGCATTAAAATAACTTTCAACCGAAGGTGTAGCACTTCCCAGTAAAACTTTTGCATTAAATAGTGAAGCGTAATAAATTGCTGCATCTCTTGCATTGTACCTGGGAGCCGGATCCTGCTGTTTATATGATGAATCGTGCTCTTCGTCCGCAATGATCAGCCCAAGGTCTTTAAAAGGCAGAAAAAGGGCACTCCGTGCACCCAATACCATTTTTACTTCTCCCGTTCGTATTTTATTCCATAATTCTACGCGTTCATTATTATTGAACTTAGAATGATATACAGCGAAATGGCCG